>NZ_JBHSMS010000059.1:0-81687 GCF_042656795.1 Massilia jejuensis
ACGTGCGCGGTGTTGATGGTGATGCCGCGTGCTTTTTCTTCCGGAGCCGCATCGATCTGGTCGTATGCTTTTGCTTCGCCGCCGAATTTCTTCGACAGAACGGTTGCGATTGCAGCCGTCAGGGTGGTTTTGCCGTGATCAACGTGACCGATGGTGCCGACGTTGACGTGCGGCTTGGTCCGTTCGAATTTACCTTTTGCCATTTGAGACTCCTAACGATTTTTGAGAATTACCAGGCACACCTGACGGACGAGTACAGCGCACTGCCGCTTGAAATTCTGGTGCCCTTTACGTGGATTGAACACGTGGCCTCTCCCTTACCAAGGGAGTGCTCTACCACTGAGCTAAAAGGGCTGATGTTTGCACCGCACAGCTTGCGGCACAATTTACTGGAGCGGGTGAAGGGAATCGAACCCTCGTCGTAAGCTTGGAAGGCTTCTGCTCTACCATTGAGCTACACCCGCGAGGCACAACTTCAATTCGTCTTCACGATTTCTTCATTTTGGTGGTGGGGGCTGGATTCGAACCAGCGTACTCAGAGAGGGCAGATTTACAGTCTGCTGCCTTTAACCACTCGGCCACCCCACCGCGAAGAACCGCAGAGTATGAAGCAAGCTCAACATGCTGTCAACTATTTTTGCCGTCTCGACTAGCCAGGATCAAATAGCAGCGTTGCTTCGGGGCGTGATTGTAACCGTAGGGGGGTCGAATCCGCAAGGTTCTTTTTTATGCGATCGGCGCGCCGCACTGTCGCGTACTGCGGTACTGTAGATAGCAGGCATGTCACTCCCTCCGCACATGGACAGCAAGGCGCCCCACTACCCCCGTTGGAGCTGGCCGCAGATCCTCGTTGCCGCCTTGTCGATCGTCGCGGTTTACCTGAGCATGCGCCTGGTCAACAACTGGCTGGCCCTGCCGGCCGGCTACGCCTTGCCCCTGTTTCCGCCGGCCGGAGTCGGCCTGGCCCTGGCCACCGCGGGCGGCATGCGCGTGCTGCCGGCCGTGTTCATCGGGGCGGTCCTGTCCGCCTTCCCGACGTATCACGACGATTTCGCGCTGTCCGGATCGGCCGCCTGGGTCGCCACCCTGGTCGTCGGCGCCGGCGCCCTGCTGCAGGCCTGGCTGGGCGCGCGCCAGTTCCGCCGCAACATGCGCCCCGCCATCGATTCCGGGCGCGACGTGATGGTCTTCCTCCTGCTCACTCCCGTCGTCTGCCTCACCAGCGCCACCGTCTCGGTGCCGGTCCTGTATGCGCTGGGCGCCTTCGACGAAGTCGCGCAGCTGCGCTTCTGGTTCGCCTGGTGGGCCGGCGACACGCTCGGCGTGCTGCTGGCCGCTCCGCTGTGCTGGATCATCTGCGGCTCGCCGCGCCGCCTGTGGCGCCGGCGCGCCGCGCTGGTCGCCCTGCCGCTGCTGATCGCCAGCGGCGCGGTGGTGACGATCTATCGCCTGTCGCTGGGCTGGGAGCACGAGCAGCACTTGCAGCCCTACCGCCTCAAGGCCCAGCAGACGGCCGACATGCTGCAGGCGGAATTCAACGAGCACGTGCGCTTCGTCGGCACCTTCGCGCGCACCCTGGACGATACCGAACATATCCTCGCGCGCGACAAGTTCCTGCGCATCGCCGCCGGCTATGCGGACGGCCGCCCGGAAATCCAGGGCGTGGGCTGGGCGATCCCGGTGACGCATGCCGAGCGCGCCGGCTTCGAGGGCTGGGTCCGGCGCACGGTCGACCCCGGCTTCACCAGCATCCTCGACATGGACGAGCAGCGCCGCCTGGTGCCCGCCGGCGAGCGCGAGCGCTACCTGCCCGTGCTCTACATCTGGCCGACGGCCGACAACCTGATCCGCGGTGTCGACTTCCTGGCCGCGCCCGGACGCGCCACCGTGGCGGCGCAGGCCATGGCCGCGCGCGCGCCGGTGGCGTCCGAACCGTTTCCGCTGCTGTCCACGCCGGCGCTGGGCATCAGCCTGCTGCGCGCGGTGGGCGAAGGCCCCGGCGCGCCGGCCGGCGTGCTCGTTTTCGTGCTCAACGCCGAACGCCTGCTCGAGCAGGCGATGGCGCGCTCCGGCTTCGCCGGCTTCCAGGCCGCCATGGTCGACGTCACCGATGGCGCGGCGCTGCCGGTGGCGGGCAGCCTGGGCCAGCCGCAGCGCGACGACTACCGGGTCGGCCTCTCGTTTGCCGGACGCAGCTACCAGCTCAGCTTCCGGCCCACCGTGGCCTACACGGAAGCCGAGACCGGCGCCGGCAGCTGGATGGTGCTCTCGGCGGGCCTCCTGATGACGGGGATGCTGGGCGCCCTGATGCTGCTCATCAGCGGCGAGCGCGCCGTCATCGAGGAACAGGTGGCCGACCGCACGGCGCGCCTGCGCGACCGCGAGGCGCGCCTGGAGGCGATCCTCGACAACGCGGCCGACGCCATCATCACGGTCGACGCCATGGGCATCCTGGTGTCGGCCAACGCGGCCACCGCGCGCCTGTTCGGCTATCCGCCCCAGCACCTGATCGGCCTGTCCTTCGATTCGCTGGTGCCGAACGACGCCAAGGACGCCGGCGCCGAACTGGCGCGCCTGGCGACGGCGCCGCCCGAGGATTGCGTGCTCGAGGGCCGCAACGCCGAAGGCGTCGGCGTGCCGCTGTCGATCTCGGTGGCGCCGGTGCTGATGGGCCGCGAGGCGTTTTTCGTCTGCATCCTGCGCGACCTGACCGAGCAGCAGCGCTCGCAGGAACGCATCTACCGGCTGGCCCACCACGACGCCCTCACCGGCCTGGAAAACCGGTTTGCCTTGAACGTGCGCCTCGAGCAGCAGCTGGCCATGGCGCGCCGCCACAACGAGCCGGCCGCCGTCCTCTTCGTCGACCTCGACCACTTCAAGAAAATCAACGACTCGCTCGGGCACGCCGCCGGCGACAAGCTGCTGGTGGGCGCGGCCGAACGCATGAAGGATTTGCTGCGCAAGGTCGACACCCTGGCGCGCCTGGGCGGCGACGAGTTCATCATCGTGCTGGCCGGCCCGCTCACGCCCGACAGCGTCACCAGCGTCGCGGTGCGCGTGGTCGAGTCGCTGTCGCAGCCCTACCAGCTCGGCGGCGCGACCGCCCATAGCGGCTGCAGCGTCGGCGTGGCGCTGTTTCCGAACGATGGCGAGGACGCCGCGACCCTGATCCGCCATGCCGACATGGCGATGTACGCGGCCAAGCGCGAGGGACGCGGCAATTTTCAATTCTTCTCGCCCGAGATGAACGCCGCCACCCACGAACACCTGCTGCTGGAAAACCGGATGTGGGGGGCGCTCAACACGGAAGGCTTCGAGCTCTACCTGCAGGCGCAGGTGGAACTCGAGACCGGGCGCGTGATCGGCGCCGAAGTGCTGCTGCGCTGGAACGACCAGGAACTGGGCAGCGTCGAGCCGAGCCGCTTCATTCCGGTGGCCGAGGAGAGCGGGATGATCGTGCCGCTCGGCGACTGGGTGCTGGGCCAGACCATGAAGCTGCTGGCCCAGTGGCAGCGCGAAGGACTCGACGAGCTGCGCCTGGCGGTGAACCTGTCGGCGCGCCAGTTCTCGGGCGCGCCCTTGCTGGCGCGGCTCGATGAACTGGTGGCGCAGTACGCAATCGATCCCTCGCTGATGGAACTGGAGATCACGGAAACGGCGGCGATGCGCGACCCGGAAGCGACGCGCTTGCTGCTGCGCCAGTTGCGCACGCGCGGCTTCAAGCTGGCGATCGACGACTTCGGCACCGGCTATTCCTCGCTCGCGTACCTGAAACTGTTCGCGATCGACCGCATCAAGATCGACCGCGGCTTCGTCAAGGACATCGAGCACAACCCGAACGATGCGGTGATCGTCGCCGCCACCATCGGCCTGGCCCATTCGCTGGGGCTGACGGTGGTGGCCGAAGGGGTCGAGACCCAGGCCCAGTGGGGTTTTTTACGCGACAAGCGCGGCGACGAGGCGCAGGGCTACCTGTTCGCGCGGCCGATGCCGGCTGGCGAGTTCCGCGAGTTCATCCGGCTGCAAGCGCAGCCAGTACCTGACGCTTGAGGGCACGGATCAGCGCCGTCTCGTCGGGCGGCACGCCTTCCGGCGCGCTGGCGGCGCGGTCGGCATAAAAGAAACCCAGCTGCGCCTTGCCCACGCTCAGGGGCAGCACGATGAAACTCTGCGCGTCCGGCAGCAGGGCGCGGTGCCAGGACGGCAGCAGTTCGCGGATCTTCGGGCTGGCCGCATCCGAGATCATCAGGTCGGCGTCGTTGTCCATCGCCAGCAGGAACAGGTCGCGCTCGCCGCCGGCCGGCGCCGGAAACACGAAGCCGGCCTGTACCCGCGCCTGCTCCGCCCCGAACGAGACGCGCGCCCGGTACTGGCCCTGGCGCGCGTCCTTCAGGCACACCGTGGCGAAGCGAAAGCCGAGCGCCCGGTACAGCGTCTCGAGCACGGCCAGGATGACGTCGTTGACGCGCGCCTTGCCGCCGGCGCGCAACTGGGTCACGTCCTGCACCCCGGCCAGCAGCAGCGCGCGCGCGTTCTTCGGCTTGCCGCTCGGCCAGGCGCCCTCCTCATCCTCGCCGGCGTCGAGCGTGGCAAGCATCAGCACGTCGGGCAAGCCGTCGCTCGCAGGCGCTTCGGGTTTCGGCAGCGGCTGCAGGTTCATGCTCTCCAGCAAGCCCTGCATGCCTTCGGCCACGTGCGTGAACAGGCGTTCCAGGCCCGCCGCGTCGAGTTCGAAGGCGGCGCCGTAGCGCGCCAGCAGCGCGCGCGCTTGCGGGGTGCCGGCCGGGTCGCCGTGCCGCCCCAGCAGACCGGCCACATCCATGCTGAACGAGGCCACCTGGCGCATCCATTCGGCGCGGCTGGCCGCCACTTTCAAGGGGCTGGGCGGCAGCGCGGCCTGGGCGCGCACGATCACGTCGGGAATCTTCCACTCGGCCAGCACGGCGGCCGACAGGGTGTCGTAGCTGCAGCCGAGGATCATCTGCGAGGCTTGCGCCAGGGTGTGCCTGCCGCCGGCGGCGAGCTGCCGGATCTCGCGGTAGCGCTCGTGCTGGTGCGAGGCGACCAGCAAGGCGCCCAGGTTCTTGAACAGCGCGCCGATCGCCGCTTCCTCGGCGCCCTGGTAGAACGACAGGCGCGCCATCTCGCGCCCGACCAGGCTGGCGCACAGGGACGCTTCCAGTTCGACGCGCACGCTGCCGGCATGGGCGCCGTTGTCGAGCGTGTCGACCAGCAGCATCGCCAGCGCGGTGGTCTTGACGTTGTCGAAACCGAGCAGCGCGATGGCGCGCGAGACGGTGGTCACCGCGGTGCCGGACACCGTGCGGTAGCGGACCGTGTTCGACAGGCGCAGGATGCGCTGGGTCAGGGCGACGTCGGCGAGAACGAAATAGGCCAGGTCGTGCGGGCCGGGTTCGTCGGCGTCGGCCAGTTCGATCACCCGGGCGATCGAGCCGCCGAGCGCGAACATCTCTTCGTCGCCGCTTATTTTTTGCATCAATGCCGCGCGCACGCGGCGGGTAGCGCCCTCGTCGGGCGGCTGGATTGCTGTGTCTACCATGGGGGAACGAGCGGTTTTCCTGGCGTGCGCCGATTAATGATTGGTCTTCTTGTATTTCTTTAACACGGTCTGGTGCAGCGCCGTGAGCGCGGCCAGTTTCGGATTGCGCGGATCGAGCCGGCGCACCGCCGCCATCTGGGCCAGGGCCTGCTGGCCCAGCCTGTCGTCCCAGCCGGTGTGCTCCAGGCAGCGCAGCAGCGCCAGCGCGGCATTGAAGGCCACCTGCGGGTTGCCCGGCATGCGCTGGGCCGCTTCCTGCATCAGGGCCACGGCGCCGGCGTAGTCGCCGCTTCTGGCGCGCTCGGCGCCGCCGGCAACGAGGTCGACCACGTGCTGGCGCGTTTCCTGGGCCAGGCTGGCGCCCAGTTCCGCATGCCCGGCCTGGGTCATGACGTGCATCGCGCGGTCCATGGCGCTGGCGTCACTGGCATTGCGCATGACGTCGCGCACGATCGCCGTGGCGCCTTCGGCCATGTCGTGCGCAAGGCAGCTGCGCGCCAGTTCCAGCTTCAAGTCGGGCGACATGGCGGGCAGGTCGCAGCTGGCGGCCACCGCCGCATTCAGCGATGCGAGCAGCCGTTCCTCGTTGCCGGTGAATTCGTGCAAGAGCGCCGACGAGATCGCGCTGCAGGCGTCGGCGTGGTTCTTGCCGCCCATCGAGCGGTCGAGGTCGCGGATGACCGAAGCGGCCGCCACCGGATCGCCCTTGCGCACCAGGGTGCGCACCAGTTTCACGTGGTCTTCGGGATCGCGAAATTCCGAATATTTGGCTTTCGCCACGACCTGTTTCAGCATCTTTTCGGCCGTCTCGTCGTCGCCGGCCTCGAACGCGACCTCGCCCAGGGTGCGCAGGCGCCGCACGGCATGCGGCGAGACGGCAACCGCGCGCCCCAGCACGGCCTGCGACTTCTCGATCTCGCCCATGGCCGTATGGGTACGCGCCAGCCAGTCGTAGGCGTCGACGAAATGCGCGTTGGTTTGCACCAGTTCGGTCAAGACGCTGCCGGCTTCCTCGTACTGCTCTCGCAGGTACAGGGTTTTCGCCAACCCGAGCCGCGCCCAGGCAATGGCGCGGCTCTCGGCCAGCTTGCGGTAGATCGGCTCGGCCTGGTCGGCTTCGCCCAGGAACAGGTGCAGTTCGGCGCGCAGGCGCAGGAAGTCGACCGCATGGCGCGGGTGCGCGGCCTCGCCCGCGGCGCAGGCTTCGATCGCCTCGTGCTGGGCGCCCGCTTCCATCAAACGGTACACCGGCAGGAAGACATTGCGCTTGTCGAGGGCGCGCCCGATGCGCTCGAGCAGGCGGTCGGCCGTAAACGGTTTCAGGATGTAGTCGGTGGGCGCCAGTTCGGCGGCGCTGACGACCTTGCCGTAATCGCCTTCGGCGGTGACCATGAAGAACATGGTCGCCAGCGACACCAGCTTGTGGTGGCGCAGGTCTTCGAGCAGTTGCTGGCCGTCCTGGCCGCCTTCGAGGTCGTATTCGCACAGCACGAGGTCGAAGCTACGCAGGGTCAGTTGCTTGACGGCCTGGTTGGCGCTGCTGGCATGCTCGATGCGGGTCAGGCCACACATGTTGAGCATGCTGTGGATATTGGCCCGCATGCCCGAGTGAGGCTCGATGAGGAGGGCGGTAAGGCCGTCTAATTCGTTCATGGCGTGTTCCGTTGGGCCGGCGTCGAGTTGCGGCTACGCTGGCCGCTGCCGGATGAGTATATTACGGCAGAGGAAGGTATTAGCTAAATCAAACCATGCATTGCGGAAAAGCGGATTGCTGATGAGAAAAAGCAACAGTTGGCGCGTGCGGAGGGCCTGGCCGCCGGCGGCGCGCCTGTCCCGCTAAAATCCCGCGTCGGCCTGGCGCGCGGCCTTGGTCTTGCACTCGGCGCGCAACGCACTGCCGACCACGTTCTGGTAGCGCACCTCGTACTTGCCGGCGGCCAGGCCATCGATGGTCAGCATGCCGCTGCCCAGCACATAGGCATGGCGCACATTCGAGCCGCGGTCGAGGTCGTGGATCTTGACGAAGACCGGGTTGGGGTTGGCGCTGTTGTCGACCACGACCGTCATTTCGCGTCCGCTGTTGCCCAAGGGGTAGCCGGAAATATAGCCGGACTGCTCGGGCCAGGGTTCGCCGTTGGGCGCGGCCGGGGTCGTCAAGTCGGTGTCGCATTCGGGCTGGCGCGCCGGCACCACCAGCTGGGTCACGGCCAGCGCCTTGACAGGTGCCGGCGGGGTTTTCGCACCGCTCGGCATGGCCCAGGCATCCGGATCGGGACCGGGCACCGAGGTGAGCGCGGGCACCGTTTCCTGCTTGGGGGTGAAGGCGAGCGCGCTTGGCAATAGACGCGGTTGCTTGACCAGCAGCAAGGCACAGGCGCCACCCAGCGCCACGCCGCCGAGCATGCCGAGCCACCAGCGCGGTTCGCGCAGCCAGCGCCGGCGCTGGCGCGCAGGCGACGGCGCCTGCCAATTCTCGCCGCGCGGACGGGGATTGTCTTCGCCGCTGCTCTCGAGCCACTCGACTTCCCATTCCTCGGACGCGATCCACTCGTCGTGCTCCTTGCGGCGCACCGGATCGGACAGGATATTGTAGGCGGTGTTGACGATCGCCATGATGCGGGCGGCTTTTTCGTCGCCCTGGTTCTTGTCGGGATGGTATTTCTGGCTGAGCGCCTTGTAGGCCGCACGCACGACTTCCTGCGGCGCGCCGCGCGCCACCTTCAAGTTGTCGTAATGGGTGTGGATCTTGGCCATGGTGTGCGGAGTTGGTCGGTGTGCCCGCTATCGCAGGAGGCTGGTGGGCAACCCAACCGGTACAGCATAGCCGGGTTTGTATCCCAAGCGCAAGTTATCAATTCTACAAGCGGCGGCTGCGATCGGCCCGCACGATAGCGTCGGGCAGGTCGATGCCGTTACCGACGATCAGCACCTTGAACAATTCTCCCATTTCGCTCGGCGCCACGAGGCGATGGACGGCTTTCGACTGCGGCAGATAACGTACCGCGTCCTCGGGATCGGTGCGCAGCAGCAGGTCGGCAATGCCGCAGCCGAGCAGGAAACCGGACTGGTTCATGTAGCCCAGCACCGGCAGCCCGGCATCCTGGGCGGCGAGCGCCATGGCCGTGAAATCGACATGGGCCGTGATGTCCTGCAAACCCGGCAAATAAAACGGGTCCGGATGCGAATGGTGGCGGTAATGACACATCAAGGTGCCGCCGACGCGCTGGTCCACATAGAATTCGTGGGCCGGGAAGCCGTAGTCGAGCAGGATGGCCGCGCCCTTGCCGCCGGCGAACATGCCGGCCAGCGAACCCATGAAGCCGCAAGCGACCGGGTGCAGCTCGGTCAGATAGCCTTCCTGGAACGTCTCCGCGTCGGGAATCTGGCGCGCCAGTTGTGCCGACAGCGCGGCATCGAGTTCCGCCTGCACATACGCGAAACGGCCGTCCTCGACCGTCACCATCTGGCGCCGCCAGCCGGCGGCCGTTTTCAGCACCAGCTCGACCGGCATGGCGTCGAGCACCTCGTTGGCCAGCACCACGCCATCGAAGGTGCCGGGAAAACCGTCGCGCCACTCGACCTGGGGGAAGTCCTGCAAGGCTTCCTGCTGGCGCGCGCGCAGCTCGCCCGACAGTTCGATGATCGTGTAACGTGCGACCTGCACGCCCTCTTCGCGCAGCGCGGTGAGCACGTCGCGCGCCAGCTTGCCGGTGCCGGCGCCGAATTCGATGATGTTGGGCGCGCTTTGGGCGATAATAGCGGCTGCCGCGCGCGCCAGCGCTTGTCCGAACAGGGGCGTGATCTCGGGCGCGGTCGTAAAGTCGCCGCTGGCCCCGAGCTTGGCCGCGCCGCCGCTGTAGTAGCCGAGCCGGGGCGCATACAGCGCCAGCTCCATGAAGCGCGAGAAGGGAATGGCGCCGCCCGCCTGTGCGATAACGGCGGCAATTTCCTTTTGTAAAGCATGGGACGCGGCCAGCGCGTCGCTGTCGGGAAGGGGTAAGGACATCCCGGCATTGTAGCCAGATCGGCCCGGATCAACAATTTCAGCCACTTGCCAAGACTATGACGCACATCATGCCTTCAGCCGGCAGCGGCCCCACCCAGGCCGCGCCCGGGGTGGCGCTCGTCACCGGCGCCGGCCGCCGCCTCGGGCGCGCGATCGCCCTGGGCCTGGCCGCGGCCGGCTGGGACATCGCGGTCCACTACCGCCATTCCGGGCGCGAAGCGAACGAGACGGCCGAGCATATCCGCGCCCTCGGCCGGCGCGCCGCCCTGCTCGCCTGCGACCTGGGCGACGAAGCGGCCGTGCGCGCCCTGCCCGGCCGCGCCGCCCAGGCGCTGGGCCGGGTCACTTGCATCGTCAACAACGCGTCGTTGTTCGAATACGACAGCGCCACCACGTTTTCGCCCGGCCTGCTCGGCGCGCATATGAGCACCAACCTGGCCGCGCCGCTCTTGCTGGCGCAGGCCTTGCACGCGGCCACGCCGGAACACAGCCAGGCCGTGGTCATCAACCTGCTCGACCAGAAACTGTACAATCTCAACCCGGATTTTTTATCGTACACGCTGTCGAAAGCGGCGCTGGAAGCGGCAACGAAGATGCTGGCCCAGGCGCTGGCGCCGACGGTGCGCATCGTCGGGGTCGCGCCCGGCATCACGCTGGTGTCGGGCGACCAGAGCGAAGCAGGTTTCGCCCAGGCCCACACGGCGACGCCGCTGGGGCGCTCCTCGACGCCGCAGGATATTGCCGACGCCGTCGTCTACGCGGCCTCGGCGCGCGCCCTGACCGGCACCACGCTGGTGGTCGACGGCGGCCAGCACCTGGTGCCGCTGGCGCGCGACGTGATGTTCCTTACCAAATAACTTAACAAGGCCTTTTATGCTGTCCGTCCTGACCCACCCGAGCTTGCGCGATTGCCGCCGGCTGTTCCTGCGCAATTACGAAGTGATGATCAACATCGGGGTCCACGACTTCGAGAAAAAGGGCGAGCAGCGCGTGCTGATCAATGTCGACCTGTACATCCCGCTGGCCGCATCGACACCCAAGGCCGATCAGCTCGACGAGGTCGTCGACTACGATTTCATGCGCGAGACCATCGCCCAGCGCATGGCGCAGGGCCACGTGCACTTGCAGGAAACGCTGTGCGACGACGTCGTGCGCGCCATGCTGGCCCACCCGCGCGTGCGCGCGGCGCGCGTGTCGACCATGAAGCCGGACGTGTATCCCGACTGCGAAGGCGTCGGCGTGGAAGTGTTTCAAATGAAGGAAGAAGCATGAGTGCAGTACTCAATGACGTCGGCGCGGACGGCGTGGACAGTAAAAAGCTGGAAAAGATCGCGTACGAGAACAACAAGCTGCACAAGCGCCTGTGCCGCCTGGTCGGCCAGGCCATCGGCGACTTCAACATGATCGAGGACGGCGACAAGGTCATGGTTTGCCTGTCCGGCGGCAAGGACAGCTACGCCCTGCTCGACATCCTGCTGGCGCTGCGCGAACGCGCGCCGATCCATTTCGATATCGTCGCCGTGAATCTCGACCAGAAGCAGCCGAACTTCCCGGCCGACATCCTGCCGGCCTACCTGGATAAACTGGGCGTGCCCTACCATATCGAAAACCAGGACACCTACAGCATCGTCAAGCGCCTGATCCCGGAAGGGAAGACCACCTGCTCGCTGTGCTCGCGCCTGCGGCGCGGCATCCTGTACCGGGTGGCCGATGAACTGGGCTGCAACAAGATCGCCCTCGGCCACCACCGGGACGACATCCTCGAGACCTTCTTCCTGAACATGTTCTTCGGCGGAAAACTAAAAGGCATGCCGGCGAAACTGGTGTCGGACGACGGCAAGCACATGGTGATCCGCCCGCTCGCTTATGTGAAAGAAGCCGACACCGAGCGCTATGCGCAGGTCAAGGGCTTCCCGATCATCCCGTGCGACCTGTGCGGCTCGCAGGAAAACCTGCAGAGAAAGCAAATCAAGGCCATGCTGCGCGGTTGGGAAAAGACGCATCCGGGACGCGTCGACAATATTTATGCGTCGCTGTCGACCGTGGTGCCCTCGCACCTGCAGGACCGCAACCTGTTCGGCTTTGTCGATTTGAAGACCGATGGCCTGGCCAATCCGCTGGGCGATATCGCCTTCGACGAAGAGCCGTGTTCTACGCCCGCCAGCAAGACGATTTCGCTGACGCAGCTGTAAACCGGACGGCCGTTTTCGATGTCTGCCGTTCAGGCGATCTCCATCGCGAACAGGTGCAGTTCGCACGCCGTCTGCGGCGCTTGAAAACTGCGCTCGAAGCGCAGGCCGAGTTTTTCGAGCACGCGGATCGAGGCGCTGTTGTCGGGCCGGACGCTGGCGACGAGGCGCTTCAAGCCCAGCGCCCTGGCATGCGCCAGCACGCCCACGGCCGCCTCGATCGCATAGCCCTGGCGGCCATACTCGGGCAGGAAGGCATAGCCGATGTCGACGTCGTCGAGGAAATCGCGCTTGGCCAGGCCGGACACGCCGATCGGGCGGCCATCCTCCTTGCGCTCGACGATGTAGAAGCCGAAGCCGAGCCGGGCGACCATGGCCATCGCCCCGTTGCGCATGTAATCGCGCGCGGCCTCGACCGTGCGCACGCCGCGGTCGCCGATGAAACGGTGGTAAGCAGGATCGTTCAGCAGCGCGAGCATGAAGGCGGCGTCGTCATCGGTCATGTGGCGCAGGCGCAGGCGTTCGGTCTGCAGGACGATCATGACGCTTCCTTCGGGGGTCGGTTTGTTGCCAGGAAGAATAGCACCAAGGGCGGGGACAGGCTACGGGCAGGCGGCCGGGTATGGTAAGTTCCGCTCCTTAGCGCACATTCGGCCCTTCACGCCAAGGAAGAAAACCCATGCCCCTGTTCCCGCGCCTGTCCGGCGCTTGCGCCCTCCTCCTCGTCCTGCTGGCGCCGTGCGCCGCGCTGGCCGAGCCATCGGCCATCTACCTGGTGCGCCACGCCGAAAAGGCGGCCGAAGGCAAGGACCCCGACCTGACGCCGCAGGGCCGGCAGCGCGCGCAAAACATCGCGGCGATGCTCGCCAGGACCGGCATCGCCCATGTCTTCAGCACGCCGACCAAGCGCACGCGCCAGAGCGCGCAGCCGCTGGCGCAGGCCACTGGTTCGACCGTGCAGCTGTATGACCCGAAGACGCCGCAGGCACTGGTGGCGCAAGTAAAAACGCTGAGCCGCCCGGTGCTCGTGGTCGGCCACTCCAACACCCTGTCCGAACTGGTGCGCCTGTTCGGCGGCGAGCCGGGGACGGACATCGCCGACAACGAATACGACCGCCTGTACCAGATCATTCCCGGCCGGGACGCGACGGTCACCACGGTGCTGTTGACGTCCCTGCCGGCGAGCGGCACGGCGCCGTAGGCGGGGGCGACGACATGCTTGCCGCCCGCATCGTCTTACGGTGCGACGTGCGCGCGCAGCACCGGATACAGATTCAGCCGCTCGTCCCACGACGAGTGGCGCCGTGCAAAGAACTCCAGGCGCGCATGCGCGTTTTTCGCGAACGCCGGATCGGTCTCGACGCGGCGCCTGAATTCGGCGGCCAGCGCCGGGTCGGCTGCCATCTGCTCGCGCGCGACGTCTTCGGCGACATACTCTTCCAGGTATTCCTTGCGTTCGAAGGCGTTGTTGAACATGCCCCAGGCCAGCAGCGAGTCCGGCGCCCGCGGCTCGAGCATCGCCATCACCAGGCGCGCCTTCGGCTGGGCGACCGGCACGTACAGCGCGCCGCGGCCGACGTCGCGCGTCTCGCTCTTCCAGCTGCCCTCCACCGTCAAGCGCTGGCGCGATTCGAACGAGCCCGTGGCAAAGGTCGCCTTGTCGGCGCGGAAGGTTTCGCCGGCGAAGCGCGCCAATGGCTTGTCGAGCGTGCGGAAGGCGATGCCGTGCTGGCGCAGTTTCGCCGCCACCAGCGCCGCATGCGCGCTGGGGACGATATAGCCGGCGCCCGGCGCGGCCACTTCCAGGTCGGGCACGACCGTGTCGCGCAGCGGCACGCGCCACACCTGCGGCCTGGTTTCGTCGTAGCGCGTCATCAGGATGCCAGACACGTCCGACTCGGTACGCGTGTATTCGTAGCCATTGAAGTCGACCATGGTCGGCTGCTCCAGGGTCTTGTAGGTCAGCGCCACCGGTGTGCCGGCCAGGCGCGCGGCGCGCGCATCGGCGCCGGCCGCGGCAAGCTGCCAGGTCTTGCCGTTCCTGGCCACCTGTTCGAGCACCGAGATCACGCTGTTGTGGGTGATGCGCACGCGCGTCGGGTAATCCTTCCAGGCGTGGGTCTCGACCAGCACCGCCATCCGGTTGCGCAGCGGGAAGTAGCCGGTCGAGAAGCGCGGGTCGGAGACGCCGTCGACGAAGCCCGATTGGGGCTCGTCCGTCTTGGCGAACGACATGTAGTAGGACTGCGGGGTCGAGCCGAGCCTGGCGAGGTCGGCGATGACGTTCGTGCGCAGGGCCAGGCCGGCCTTGCGCATGTCCGCATCGGCCGAATACACGGGCTCGACCTGGATCGAGACGTCGTGCTGGAACTTGGCGCCGTTAGTCACGTGTAAGTCGACATAGGTCAGCGGATCCCAGGCGTTCACCAGGGCCAGCATGGCCTGCATCTCGGGCGCGTCGGCTTTCACGTAATCGCGGTTCAGGTTGAAGTTCTGGGCCGTCGTGCGCCAACCCATTTCGGCCGGGCCGCGCTGGTTCGGGCGGTTCCAGGGCTGGAAGCGCTCGTGGCCATCGACGTTGAACACGGGGACGAAGAGCAGCACCTGCTTGTCGAGGGCGCCCCTGGCCAGGCGGCCCGCCAGCACTTCGCGCAGCGCCAGGAAACCCGCATCCTTGCCGTCGATCTCGCCGGCGTGGATGCCGCCCTGGACCAGGGTCACCGGCAAACCCTTCTTGGCCGCCGCCCGCGGGGTGAAGGCGCCGCTGTTGCTGGCCACCAGCGCCAGCATCGGGCGCCCTTCCGGGGTGCGTCCGAATTCGATGCATTTGACCTGCTTCGGCCAGGCTTGCGCGAAAGCGGCGCACAGCCTGACGACTTCGTCGTAGCGGCCCGTGGCCTTGAAGCCGGAACGCTCGGACACGGTGCTCAGGTCGGGAACGGCCGCCTTGGCAAGGGCGGACAGGGGCACGGCGGCCAGCAGGGCAAGCAGTAAGGCAGAACGCATCATCGGGGAAACTCCGGCAAAGGAAAAGGTAAGGCGGAAAATTATAGTCGGGTTCGTACCCTGCGGACGAGCGCGCAAAAACGCAGCGCCACCCGCGGGTGGCGCTGCGTCGTCCCGGAAGCGGACCTGCGGTCGCGTACCTAGCGCGCCCTGGTATGGATCGCGATCTGCGACACCTTCGGCCGCACCGTGGTGCGCGCCGTGATCGCCATCGCCTGCGCCGAGGTCCGGTTCTGGACCGGGCACACGCCGCTGCTGCGGTAGCTCAGTGCGGTCGCGAGCAGCGCTTCGCTCGGGTCGCCCAGCTCGCGCGTGAGGTCGTCGGCCACCGCGCAGGTCGGCGCGAAGCCGTCGCCGAAGTCGCCGAAGCCCTTGGCATTGACGCCCTGGAACTCGATCGAAAAATAGGTCGTGCCGCAGTTCGGCACCGGGGTGAAGCCGTAGGGCTTGCCGCAGGTCGGGGCGCCGATCACGTCGACCTGGACGTCGATGCCGCGCAGCGCATTGATCACCGCTTCGCTGGCCGAGCAGGTGCCGTCGGTGGTGAGAATGGTGACGCGGTTCAGGCCCAGGGTCGGCAGCGGCGTGCCCTTGCCGACCGTGCCCGCCCCGGCCGCGAAGCCGATCGCCGTGTCCGGGAAGCGGATGGTGTCGGACGCCTTGACCGGGGTCTTGTCGTTGTACTGCAAGCGCTCGAACACCTGGCCGGTCGATACCGGGCCGGCAATCATGTAGCCCAGTTCGGCCGCGATGTGGAGCAGGCCGCCGCCGTTGTAGCGCATGTCGAGCACCAGGCCATTCACGCCGGCGTTTTTCAGGGTCGTGAACGAATCGATCAGCTGGCGCTCGGCCACGGCGTTATGGTTTTCGAAACTCAGGTAGCCGACCTTGCCGCCCGCCGTGTCGATCACCCTGGTGTATTTCACCGACAGCGCCGTCACGTCCCGGGCCTGCATGGTCACCGCGACGCTCTCGGTACCGCGCTTGAGCGTGAAGCTGTGCGTTTCGCCTGCCGTTTTCGGGAACAGGCCGGCATTGATCTTGTCGACCAGGGGGCGGTCGGTGGCATTGACGAAGTCGACGCCATCGATCACGGTCAGCTGGTCGCCGCGGCGCAGGCCGGCGGCGGCCGCCGGCGAACCCGGTTCGACCACGGCGACGTTCCAGATGCGCGGCGCGGTCGCGCCGCCGCTGCTCCAGGTGATGCCATAGCCCATTTCGATGCCGGAATTGGTCAGCTTGTCCCATTCGGCCGACTCGTAGACGAAGTGGAACTGGTCCTTCGGCGTGCCCGAAGCGGTCAAGGCCGGCGTCTTGAGCTTGTTGAAGTAATCGACCGGGTTGGTGAAGTCGGCCATCTTGAAGTCGGTCGGCACTTCCTTGTACCAGAGGTAGTTCTGGTGGGTCCAGGCGCGCAGGAAGGTCAGTTCGTCGCGCAGGGTGCCCTGCTTGTCCGGATAGGGCTTGCCGGTGTACGGATCGGTGCCGGTGCGCGGCTTGGCGCAGTAATTCCAGTAGGTGCCGAAGGCGTCGCCCAGGGTCGCGAGGTCGGGATCGGGCGCGCTCGGGTTGGCCGGGCCGGTCGGGTTGTTCAATGCCGGCGTCGTGCCCATCGGCATATCGGCGCCGATGGCGCCGGGGTCGCCGCCGCCGCCGCCGCAGGCGGCGAGCGTCAGCGCGGCGGCAAGGCCGGTCCCGATCAGGCGAAGCGTGAAGGTCAAGCAGGGCGTCGATTTCATAAGCAATAGATTCGGGGCAAGGTCAACTAGGGAGAGTAAGACAAGCCCGGCCCTTTGAGAAGGCTGCACGCGCCGCCTTGTCGTTTTTTTTGAAAATAAACTGTCGGTGCCGTAAAACAACAACGCCAGGACCGGCTGGCAGCCGGGCCTGGCGTTGTTTCACGGCACGATGGATGCTCAGGCCGCGTGGATGATCCCGGCCGGCTGGTGGAAGGCGGCCACCAGCTGCGCCTGCTTGGCCCTGGCGGCCGCCAGGTGGCGCTCCTTCACGTGGCCGTAGCCGCGGATGTCTTCCGGAATGCTGGCGATCGCCACGGCGTGCGCCAGGTTTTCGTTCGAGAGCTTCGGCAGCAGGCTGGCGACCGTCTCGCGGTACTGCGCGATCAGGGCGCGCTCGGTCTTGCGCTCGGCGGTATGGCCGAACACGTCGAACGGCGTGCCGCGCAGGCCTTTCAGTTTGGCCAGCACGCCGAAGGCCTTCAGCATCCAGGCGCCGAATTCCTGTTTGACCGCACGGCCTTCCTTGTCGTGCCTGGCCAGCAGCGGCGGCGCCAGGTGGTACTTGACGGTGTAGTCGCCTTCGAACATGTCGGCGATCTTGTCCCTGAAGGCCGGGTCGGTATGCAGGCGCGCCACCTCGTACTCGTCCTTGTAGGCCATCAGCTTGTAGAAGTAGCGGGCCACCGCTTCGGTCAGGCGCGTGCCCTTGCCCAGCTTCGCTTCCTCGGCGCGCACCTGGTCGACGAAGGCCTGGTACTGGGCGGCGTAGCCGGCGTTCTGGTAAGCGGTCAGCAGTTCGATGCGGCGGTTGACCAGTTCGTCCAGGGTCTGGGCGCGCTTGAACTCGACCACCCTGGCCGGCGTCGTCGCCTTCTTCACCGAGGCCAGGTCGTGCGCGGCGGTGCGGCCCCAGTTGAAGGCGGCCTTGTTGAACGGGACCGACACGCCATTGAGTTCGATTGCCTTCATCAGCGAGGCCTGCGCCAAGGGCACGCGGCCCTTCTGGAAGGCGTAGCCGAGCATGAACATGTTGGTCGCGATCGAGTCGCCCATCAGCGCCGTCGCCATCTGGCCGGCATCGACGAAGTCCACGTTCCCCTGTCCGCAAGCCAGTTCGATGGCGGCGCGCGAGCCTTCGGCCGGGAATTGCCATTCCGGGTTCTTCACGAACGCCGCGGTGGTCGAGCCGGTGCTGTTGACGGCGGCCCAGGTGCGGCCTTCGCCCATGCGGGAGAGCGCATCGCGGCTGGCGGCGACGATCTGGTCGCAGCCGATCACGAGGTCGGCGCTGCCGGTACCGACGCGGGTCGAGTGCAGGTCCGACTGGTGTTGCGCCAGGCGCACGTGCGACATCACCGGGCCGCCCTTCTGGGCCAGGCCGCTCTGGTCGAGCACGATGGCGCCCTTGCCCTCGACGTGGGCGGCGACGGCCAGGATCTGGCCGACCGTGACGACCCCGGTGCCGCCGACGCCGGCGACCAGGATGCCGAACGGCGCCTCGATGCGCGGCACGACCGGCTCAGGCAGGCTCGGCGGCGCCTTGTCCGTTGCCGCGGCGGCGGCCTTCTTCGGCTTCTTCAAGCTGCCCCCTTCCACCGTCACGAACGATGGGCAGAAGCCGGAAACGCAGGAAAAATCCTTGTTGCAGGACGACTGGTTGATCTGGCGCTTGCGGCCCAGTTCCGTCTCGAGCGGCTCGACCGACAGGCAATTCGACTGCACCGAGCAGTCGCCGCAGCCTTCGCAGACGGCCTCGTTGATGACGGCGCGCTTGGCCGGGTCGGGGAATTCGCCTTTCTTGCGGCGGCGGCGCTTTTCCGACGCACAGGTCTGGTCGTAGATGACGGCGGTCACGCCCGGCAGTTCGCGCAGCGTCTTTTGCACGTCCATCAGCTCGGAGCGGTGGCGCACGGTCACGCCCGGCGCCCAGGCGTAATCGCGCGGGTATTTTCCCGGCTCGTCGGTGACGACGATGATCGGACCGACCCCTTCGGCCGCGATCTGGCGGCTGATCATGCCCGGGTCCAGGGGGCCATCGACGTTCTGGCCGCCGGTCATGGCGACCGCGTCGTTGTACAGGATTTTATAGGTGATGTTGACCTTGGCAGCCACCGCCGCGCGGATCGCCAGGATGCCCGAGTGGAAATAGGTGCCGTCGCCCAGGTTCACGAAGACATGCTTTTCGCTGGTGAACGGGGATTGGCCGATCCAGGTCGTGCCTTCGGCGCCCATGTGGGTAAACGTCGAGGTTTCGCGGTCCATCCACAGCACCATGTAATGGCAGCCGATGCCGGCCATGGCGCGCGAGCCTTCCGGCACTTTCGTCGAACTGTTGTGCGGGCAGCCCGAGCAGAAATACGGGATGCGGTCGGTTTCCGGATTGGCCTTGGCCGGAATGTTCTTCAGCACCAGCTCCTTGTTTTCCAGGAAGGCGATGCGTTCCCTTATTTTCGCGATGATGCGCTGGTCGACCGAGGAGCCGGAGCAGTAGTGCGAGACGCGCGAAGCGATGGCGCGGGCGATCTGGGCCGGGTTGAGCTCGTAGGTCGCCGGCAGCAGCCAGTCGCCGTGACCGGTGCGGTTCTTGTTGTGCCATTCGCCGGTGTCGTCGAATTTACCCACCACGCGCGGCCGCTCGCTATCGGGCAGGTTGTACAGCTCTTCCTTCAGCGCGTATTCCATCACCTGGCGCTTTTCCTCGACCACCAGGATCTCGTCGAGGCCGCGCGCGAACGCGTGCACGCCTTCGGACTCGAGCGGCCAGGTCATGCCGACCTTGTACAGGCGCAGGCCGATCTCGCGCGCCGCCTGCTCGTCGATGCCGAGGTCGGCCAGCGCCTGGCGCGTATCGACATAGCTCTTGCCGGCCGTGATGATGCCGATCTTCGGCCGCGGGCTGTCCCAGATGATCTTGTTGAGTTTATTCGCGCGGGCATAGGCCAGCGCCGCATACCACTTGTAGTTGCTCATCCGCACTTCCTGGTCCAGCACGGCGTCCGGCCAGCGGATGTTCAGGCCGCCCTCGGGCAGTTCGAAATCGGTCGGCAGGGTGATCTGCACGCGGTCCGGGTCGAGGTCGACCACGGCGCCCGATTCGATGATGTCGGTCACGCATTTCATCGACACCCACAGGCCCGTGTAGCGGCTCATGGCCCAGGCGTGCAAGCCGAAATCGATGTATTCCTGGACCGACGAGGGATACAGCACGGGAATGCCGCAGTGGGTCAGGATGTGGTCGGACTGGTGCGCGGTGGACGAGGATTTGGCCGCGTGGTCGTCGCCGGCCAGCACCAGCACGCCGCCGTGCTTGGCGGAACCGGCGTTGTTGCCATGTTTAAAGACGTCGCCGCAGCGGTCGACCCCCGGGCCCTTGCCATACCACATGGCGAACACGCCATCGTAGTTGGCATCCTTGTACAGATTCGTTTGCTGGGTGCCCCAGACGGCGGTCGCCGCCAGGTCTTCGTTCATACCCGGGTGAAACTTGACGTGGTGGGCGTCGAGGTGTTTTTTTGCCTTGACGGCGGTCTGGTCGACGGCGGTGACGGGCGAGCCACGGTAGCCGGTGATGTAGCCGGCCGTGTTCAAGCCTGCCTTGAGGTCGCGTTCGCGCTGCAGCATCGGCAGGCGAATCAGGGCCTGGGTACCGGTCATGAAAGCGCGTCCGCGCTCGAGTGTCCACTTGTCGTCGAGCGTGATCTCGTGCTCTGGCAGGGATGGTTGCAGCTGGGAGCGGTCGAGGGGTGCGTTCATTGGCTTGTCTCCGTTGGGGTGGATGCGCGCTGCTTGTTGTTATTCGCGCTGCGACGGAGTTGTCTCCTCCGTAATCTGCGTCAGTATAGTCTTGTGACCCAAGCATTAAATACCAATCAATTCCCCCCAACTCGCCAGTTGCGCAATAAAATTGCGGGTCTGGACCGTACCCGGGAAATATATGTCAAAGATCGAATTGGACAAGACCGACCGCAAGATCCTCGAGATCCTGCAGGCCGACGGCCGCCTGTCGAACCAGGATGTGGCCGAGCGCGTCAACCTGTCGCCCTCGCCCTGCCTGCGCCGCATCAAGCGTCTCGAGGAAGCCGGCGTCATCCGCCAGTACGTGGCGCTGGTCGACCCGGACAAGATCGGCCTTGGCCTGCTGGCCTACGTGAACGTGCGCCTGGAAAAGCACAGCGAGGGTCCGGCCAACTCGCGCGTGCCGGCCACCTCGCCGCGCTTCGAGTTCGCGCAGGCGGTGGCCGCCTGGCCGGAAGTGGTGGCGTGCTATGCGATGACGGGGGACATGGATTTCCTGCTGCGTGTCCATGTCGAAGACATGGACCATTTCTCGCGCTTCATGATGGCGACCTTGCTGCGCCACCCGTCGGTGCTGGACGTGAAATCGAGTTTTGCCTTGCAGAGAATAAAAGAGACGACGGCGCTGCCGATCGGGGAAGCGGCACGCTAGGAAGCTATCCCCACGCTAGGAACCTGTCTCAGCAGGCAGGAAAAAGTCGATGACGACGCATGGCCAAGCGCGAGCAAGGCGCGAGCAGGCCGCGTGGCGCGCGAAGCAACGACCCACTGCCTACCGGGACAGGTTCTGAAGCCTATTCGCGCTTGCGCGGCGTGAACCATTTGACGGCGGCGCGGGCATTGGCCTTGACCGTGTAATCGATCGCCGCGCACTGCTCTTCGATCGCTTCGCGCATCACGCTGCCGGGACTCGGCGGCGGCAGGTGCAAATAGGCGTCGGCCTCGCCATACTCGCGCTTGATCTCCATGCCGGCTTTCGTGGCGATGTGCATCATCGTGCGGTTGCTCGACAAGCACTGCATGTACAGGGTGTCGATATCGACATTCCGGCAGTGCATGGCCGCGCGTTCGAACAGGCGCGAGCCGACGCCCTGCCCGCGCGCCGATTTCGATACCGACACGCCGAATTCGGCCACGCGCGCCTTGCCGGTGGCCCCGGGCCGGCCCGGTTCCGGCGGCGCGAAAGCCAGGTGGCCTACCCCGACCAGCTGGAATACGCGGCTGACGACGCCGAACACGATATCGCGCGAAAAATCGATCCCGGCGACATAGGCGTGGATCTGCTCGTCCGGCAGCACGGTGCCGAACCGCAGCAGGCGGTCGGCCTCGTCGAGCGCCAGGAAATGCTTGAGCATGCGGCGGCGATCGCGCTTTCCGAGCGCCTTGACCCATACGGCGGGACGCTCGCCCCTGCCGGCGAGGCTGGCAAACCAGTTGCTTATCGAATTGTCACCCATGTCGCCATCCGTTTTTTTGTGCACTGCACCATCCATACCATTGTAGCGGAATGGCGATAGCGCGTAGTCCGGTAGCGCGCTTCAGGGCGCGGGCGCCCCCTCGGGCACGGCTTCGCCGCCCCAATGCGCGTTCGGGCTGATGACGAAGGTGCCCTTGCCGGCTTGCTTGGCGGCATACATGGCCTGGTCGGCGTCGGCCAGCAGTGCCGCCGCGCCCCATTCGGCGCCGGCACGCCCGCGCGCGCTGGCAATGCCGATGCTGGCCGAAATCGACACCGGATTGCCGTCGGCCTCCCTGATGCCTTCGATCTGGTCGAGCACCAGGCGCGCGACGCGCAGCGCGCCCTCGGGCGAGCCGACGCCTTCGAGCATGACGACGAATTCGTCGCCGCCCAGGCGCGCCAGCACGTCTTCGGCGCGCAGCACTTTCTGCACGCGGCGCGCGACCAGCTGCAGCACCAGGTCGCCGGTGGCGTGGCCCCAGGTATCGTTGACGGCCTTGAAACCGTCGAGGTCGATGAACATCGCCACCACCACGCTGTCGCGCCGCGCCGCGCGCACCAGCGCCAGCTCCAGCAGGCGCGTCAGCTGGCCATAGTTGATCAAGCCGGTCAGGCTGTCATGCTGGGCCAGGCGCGCCAGCTTGGCCGACTGTTCTTCCAGCTCGGCGGTACGCTCGGCGACGCGGTGCTCGAGGGTGTCGTTGGCGGCCGAAAGGCGGCGGTTGACGTCGTTGATGATGCGGTAGCTGCGGCGCAGGCGCCAGCCGGCATAGGCCAGCAAGGCCAGCAGCAGGATGGAATAGGCGAACAGGAAGCCGCGGTAGCGCTGGCGCTCGAGCACCTCGGCCTGGAAGGAGCGGTCGAGTTCGCGGCCGAGGCGCGCCATGACCTCGCCGGTCTCGAGGGCGGCGATGCGGGCCTCGATCTCGTTTTCGCGCGGGCGGTTGCTCAGGATGATACGGGTATCGCGCGCCAGGGCGTCGATCTGCTCGCTGACGGCCAGCGAAAAGCGCCCTTTCTGGGCCTCGATCTGGGCCAGGTTGCCGGCGATGCGGCGCGCCAGCGCGGGGCTCGGCGCCAGGTTGTAGCGCAGCGTGTCGGCCAACAGGTCATTGAGCAGGGCATCGAGGCGCACCACGACGCGGCCGGGCGCCAGCGCCCCTTCAATGCCGCCCAGCTCCGTCTTCAGGTCGGCCAGCGCCGGCGGCAGCGACAGCAGGGCCGCGCGCAGCGGGGGATTGAGCGTGCGGAACTGGGCCACCAGCTCGGCCTTGGTGCGCAGCGAGGCCACCAGTTCGGCATGCGCCTGCTGCGCGCCGCGTCCGCGCGCCATCGGCAGCGCCTCGGCCAGGCGCGCGGTCAGCTCGTTCATCCGCGGCAGCGGCGCGGCCAGGCGGACATCGCCGACATTGCTGCCGATGTGGGCGCGCAGCAGGTTGGTGTCCCATTCGGCGTCGATCTGCTGCAGTTCGTGCAGGTCGAACATCACCCGGTTCTGGGTGTCGACGTCGACGCCGGTGGTGCGCGTGTAGAGAAAAGCCAGCAGGGCGACCAGCGCCAGCGCGGCCGTGGCGCCATAGCGCATGCGTCGACGCGGATCCATCGCCTCGAGGCGGCGCATCAGCACCGCAAAGACCCGGTCCGTCTGTTGTAGGAATCTGCTCATGGTTGAAGCAGCATAGCAAAACTGTTACACCCACCCCCGCACATGGTACGTCTTGTAACAATTACGGACAAGGGCAGCACCGGCCGGAAAGACGCAACGCCGCTTCGCTCCATCGGCTGTCGGGTCAGCCGGCGCCCTCCATCCATGCCGACACGGCGGCCACGCGCGCGCGCCGGATCGCCGCGGGGATCTGCTCCTTGTCCGCGCCGCAGGCGGCCGCCACCTCGCCGGCATTCACGGCGCGCGCCACGGCCAGCGCGCCCGCCAGGTAAGGCCGCTGCGGATACGCGGCGGCCCCGCGCGCGCGCGCGTCGCACTCGGCGGCCAGCAGCATGTCGAGGAAGCGCTCCGGCTTGCGAAAGCCGTCGCAGCGCTCGCACAGGGTCACCAGGTCGTCGGGCCCCAGCGCCAGCGCCCGGGCGAGCGTGGCCTGCTCGCGCGCCGTCATCAGGGCCAGGTCGCGGCAATCGTTGGGCACCTTCAAGCGCCGGCAGACGGCGCCGATGGCCTGACTCGCGAGGCCCTGCACGAGCGCGGCGAAGCGCACCGCCAGCGTGTGGCTGGCCGCGGCCGCGGTATCGATCACGCGCAGGATGTGGACACTCTTGTCCGCTTGCGCCGCGCCCCAGAATGCGTCGAGTTCGGGCATGATGCGCGCCAGCGCGCCGCAGTCGCGCAGCACCGCCAGCATGCGCGAGGGATGCGCCTCCATCAGGCCGCGCGCGAGCTCCTGCCAGACGCGTTCGGGCACGAGGGCGTCGACTTCGCCCTCGGCGACCATGGTGCGCATGAGGCTTGCCGTCTCGGGGGCGACCGTAAATGCCGGAAAGCGGGCGGCGAAGCGGGCCAGGCGCAGGATGCGCACCGGGTCTTCGGCGAAGGCGCCCGACACGTGGCGGAAGATGCGCGCGTCCAGGTCGCGCCGGCCGCCGTAGGGGTCGACGATGCTGCCGTCCTCGCCCTGGGCCATGGCGTTGATGGTGAGATCGCGCCGGATCAAATCGTCTTCCAGCGTGACGTCGGGCGCGGTGTGGAACACGAAGCCGTGGTAGCCGGGGGCGGTCTTGCGCTCGGTGCGCGCGAGCGCATATTCTTCCTGGGTATCCGGATGCAGGAACACCGGAAAATCCTTGCCGACCGGACGAAACCCGGCCGCCAGCATGGCTTCGGGCGTGGCGCCGACGACGACATGGTCGCGGTCCTGCACGGGCAAGCCGAGCAGGGCGTCGCGCACGGCGCCGCCGACGACATAGCTCTTCATCGTCATGCGCGCGGCAGGTCGGCGTCGTGCAGCGGGGTCGCCTCGGTTTCCGCCATGGCTTCGCGCACCCAGCGCGCCACGGCAGGATGGGCCAGCATGCGCTCGCAATAGCCCTGCAGCGCCGGCGCCAGCGCCACGCCATAGGTGGTGAACCGCATCACGACGGGTGCGTAGAAGGCGTCGGCGATCGAGAACTCGCCGAACAGGAAGCCGCGGTGGCCGAAGCGCGACAGGCACTCTTCCCAGATCTCGCAGATGCGGCCGATGTCGGCTTGCGCACCCGGCGTGCGCCCGCGTCCCGGCAGCCTGGCCTGGATGTTCATCGACATGTCGTTGCGCAGCGCGCCGAAGCCCGAATGCATCTCGGCGGTGATCGAGCGCGCCATGGCGCGCGCGGCGACGTCCTGCGGCCACAGGTGCTTGTCGGGGAACTGCTCGGCCAGGTATTCGCAGATGGCCAGGCTGTCCCAGATCGTCATTTCGCCCGCCAGCAGGACCGGCACCCGTCCGGCGTGCGAATAGGCGGCGATTTTCGCGGCGGTGTCGGGCTGGTCGAGCAGCAGGCGCACTTCGGTAAACGGAATGTTGAACGCGGCCGCCGCCACCCACGGCCGCATCGACCACGACGAAATGTTCTTGTTGCCGATGACCAGCGTCAGGCCGGGCTTGCGTGCATTGTCGAGCGTGGTCGAGAGGGTCGGGTCGAGTTCCGTGGTCTGCATGGCGTTCCTGGTGAAGAGTTAGCGTCCGGCGCGGGCGCGCAGGCGGTCGAGCGGCTCGCTGGGCGCCAGGTAATGCGGCGCGACCGTTTCGAGCGGGGTGAGCTTGATTCCGAGCGAGGCCGCTGTCAAGTCCTGGACCGCCGGATCGAGCACGTTATCGACCTTCATCGAATCGAGGTTGTCGCGCGTGAGGATCGGTTCGCCCGGCAGCAGCTCGAAGATACGCGCCTGCAGCCGCGCCAGCGCGGGCGGCAGCTCGATGATGGGACGCTCGCAGCCGGCATAGCGTCCGGCGAGCCTGACCAGCTCGGCCAGCGTATAGATGTTCGGCCCGCCCAGCTCGTAGACCTGGTGCGCCGAATGCGGATCGCGCAGCGCGTGCAGGAAGGCGGTGGCGACGTCGCCCACGTACACGGGCTGGAAGGCGACCGAGGCGCCGGCCAGCGGCACCACCGGCAGGCGGCGCTGGAGCTTGGCGAACATGGTCAGGAAATGGTCGCCCGGGCCGAACACGACCGAGGGACGGAAGATGGTCGCGGCCACCTCGGGGCGGCTGCGCGCGGCCAGTTCGCCGTCGGCCTTCGAGCGGCTGTACATCGACGGGCCGTCGACGCTGGCGCCGAGCGCGCTCATGTGCAGATAGCGCGGCACGCCGGCCAGCTGGCAAGCCTCGACGATGCGGCGCGGCAGGTCGACGTGGGCGTGGCGAAATTCCGGACCGTAGGGATGGGCGCGGCTGCCGTGCAGGATGCCGACCAGGTTGATCGCGGCCGTGCGCCCTTCCAGAAGCTTGCGCAGGGTGAGGTCGTCGTGGATGTTTGCTTCGACCACGTCCACACCCGGCAGGGTCGTCAGGTGGCGCCCCCGGTCGGCGTGGCGGGTCGGCACCAGGGCGGGAATGCCATCCTGGGCCAGCAGGGCCAGCAGGTGGCTGCCGATGAAACCGGAACCGCCGAATACCACCACGTTGGGCTCGCGCATGGGGTCCTCACAAGAATAAAGTCAGCCACCATGATAAACCCGCACGCGCGGCTTGACAGGTCTTGTTTCACGGCAGCCCCGCCCCTCCCGTGCGCGGCGTGATGGTCCCGAGGCGCGCCTTGAGCGACTGTGGACGCTTCTCGAACAGGGCCGCGTAGTTGGTAGCGTTCGACATCACATTGCGCACATAGGTTCGGGTCTCGGAAAACGGAATCGTCTCCACGAAGACCGCCCCTTCCATCGGCGTCTCGAGCACGCCGCGCCAGGTGCGCGAGCGGGCCGGGCCGGCGTTGTAGGCGGCAGTGGCCAGCACTTGCGAGCCGCCATTGTTCTCGAGCACCATGTTCATGTAGTTGGCGCCGAGCGTGATGTTGGTGCGCAGGTCGGTCAGCATGCCATGGACGAAATCGGTCAGGCCGATTTTCGCCGCGACCCACTTGCCGGTGGCCGGCATCACCTGCATCAGGCCCGAGGCGCCGACGCCGGAACGGGCGTCGGTGATGAAGCGTGATTCCTGGCGGATCAGGCCATACACCCAGGCCGTGTCGAGCGCGAGGCTGCGTGCGGTCGGCTGCAGGATCTCGTTGTGCGGCGCCGGGAAGCGCTGGTTGAAGTCGAGTTCGGTGCGGGTGCGCAGCGAAGTCTCGACCATGCGGTCGAGCAGGTCGTGGCGGCGCGCGTATTCGGCCGCGGCCAGCAACTGGCGCTCGCTCATCGAACGCGTCGCCCAATTCCATTCGCGGTTGCCCTCGGCACGCAGGCGCAGTGCGTAGAATTTCATGGCCTGGCGCAGCGCCGGCAACTGCGCCACCTGGTCGATTTCATCGGGCGTGACCGGCAGCGCGCTCGGCGGAATCGTCACCAGTTGGCCGAGTTCCTCCATCGCAAGCTGGCCATAGAAATTGTTTTGGGTCGCGATCCGGCGGTACAGGGCGTCGGCATCTTCGCGCCGGCCCCCGTTCGCATACGCACGGCCGAGCCAGTAGACCCAGCCCGATTCGTCGCGCAGCGGCGAGGGCATGGCGTCGATGGTGGCGGCCACCTGGCGCCAGTCGCCGCGGCGCAGGGCGATGCGGGCTTTCCATTCGCGCTGAAAATTGGTCAGCGGCGCGCCTTCGGCCCGGCGCCAGTAGTCCGACGCTTCCGGCGCCAGTACGATCGAGGCGGCCAGCGCCACGTTGGCCCAGCCGATCGCGCGCTCGTCGGGCTCGAGCTTGTCGCTGTTCTTGTCGAGGGCGACGGTGGCCAGTTTCAGGCTGGTGCGCGCCATGCGGCCCAGCGCCACCAGATAGATTTCGCGTTCGGCGCGGGTGGTGCCGATGCCGCGCGCCATGGCCACCGCCGGCACGTCGACCGCCTGCGCGGCGCGCGTATCGGAGGCGCCCAGCAGCAGCGCGATGCGGCGCGCGGGGCCGGTGGCGCCCATCTCGCCGGCCAGGCGCAGTTGCGCCAGCAATTCCTCGGTCCCCAGCTGGCCGGTCTGCGCCAGCTGCGCCATCAGGGCCGCGCACGCTTCGCCATAGGCGGGCGGATTGACCAGCAGCGCGCGCGCTTCGTCGATCACCCGCGTGCCGCGCGCGGCACGCGCCAGCAAGCCATAGCAGCGCACTTGCAGGTCGTCGCTGCGCGCCGCCTGTCCCAGTTCGCGGTCGAAACTGGTCCAGTCGCGCATGCGGCCGAGTTCGAGCAGCCAGTCGTTGCGCAGGCGGTCGGCGACGGCCGTGCCCTGGTGGCGTTGCAGGACGGCGCGGATTTCATCGGCGCCCGCCTCGCGCAGGCGCGGTTTCAGACGATAATAGTCGACATACGGCGCCAGCACGTAGTTGGGCAGGCGCGAGGCCAGCGCGTTGGCGCGCGCGCTGTCGTTCTGGCGCGCCGCCTCGCGCAGCAGCAGGAAAGTGTCGTCCTCGGCGCGCGCCGCCTCGTTGACCGGGGCGGCGCCGGGAGCGGCGGGAACCGTGGCGGCGCCCGGCACCGGCGGCACGGTCACCGCAGGCGCTTCGGCCAGCGCGCAGGCGCTGGCTGCGGCCAGGACGGCGCCGGCTAAGAAATTCTTCGGAAACAAAAACACAGCGTTTGGACCCTTCATCGAACCATGACCGGCACTTCAAGAATACCACGCGCATCCATCGCGCGACCAGCGCGGCAAGCCAGCGAAACGGCGCAGGACGCGGCCGATCCGGCCCGCGTCCAGGCTCCGTGCGCGAGTGATGAAGCGGCCGCCGCCGCGGCCTCCACGCCCACCGCGGCGGCCTTGGACAAAGATGCGCAGAAACAACAAATTGCGGCGTGCGCACCCGTTCCGGGCGATCCGGCCGCGCTTGCGCAGGCGGCCAAGGCGGCGCTGCGGCGCCACTTGAAGGCCCTGCGCGCCAGCCTCGACGGTCCCGGCAAGCGCGAGCATGACGCCCGCATCGGCGCCCAGGTACTGGCCTGGTGGCGCCGCACCCGCCCGCCCCTGCTGGCGGTCTACTGGCCGCTGGCGGGCGAGCCGGACCTGAGCGCAACCTATGCGCAGCTGGCGCGCGAGGGCGCCATGCTGGCGCTGCCGGTCGTGGTCCGGCGCCACGCGCCGCTGGCTTTCGCGGCCTGGACGCCGGGCGAGGCGATGGAGCTCGATCCGATGGGGGTGGCGGTGCCGGCCACGCTGCGCACGGTCGAACGGCCGCCGGCGCTGCTGGTGCCCTGCCTCGGTTTCAACGAACAGGGTTACCGGCTCGGGTATGGCGGCGGGTTCTACGACCGCACGCTGGCCGCCGGCATCCGCCCGGCCACGCTCGGCATTGCCTATGCCTGCCAGGCAACCGTCTTCGCGGTGGACAGCCACGACGTGCCGCTCGATCTGATCGTCACCGAAGCGACGGACGTGGACTAGGTCGATCTGCCGCGGCGGCCGGCAAAAAAAATCCCGGCCGCGCCTGCGCGCCGCCGGGATTTCAGGGGCGCCGGGCGCCGCTTATCCTTTCACGAGCCGCTGCCAGACAGCCGTGGTCGCCGCCGCCTGGTTCATGCTGTAGAAATGCAGCCCGGGCGCACCGCCGGCCAGCAGGCGTTCGCACAGGCCGGTGACGACGTCGGTGCCGAAGGCCTTGATGGAGGCGCTGTCGTCGCCGAAGCTGGCCAGTTTCAGGCGCACCCAGCGCGGGATTTCGGCGCCGCACATGTCCGAAAAGCGCATCAGCTGCGTGTAGTTCGTGATCGGCATGATGCCGGCCACGATCGGCGCGTCGATGCCCAGCTTGTGCGCGTTGTCGACGAACTGGAAATAGGCGTCGGCATTGTAGAAATACTGGGTGATCGCGGCATCGGCCCCGGCCTTCATCTTGCGCTCGAAGTTCAACAGATCGTCTTGCGGCGAGCGCGCCTGGGGATGGACTTCCGGATAGGCCGCCACTTCGATATGGAACCAGTCGCCCGTCTCGGCACGGATGAACTCGACGAGTTCGTTCGCATAGCGCAGTTCGCCCGCGCCGCCATAGCCGCTTGGCAAATCGCCGCGCAGCGCGACCACGCGCCGGATGCCCTTTTCCTGGAATTGCCGGAGGATGGCGCGGATCGAGTCGCGCGTGGCGCCGATGCACGACAAATGGGGCGCGGCCAGGTGGCCGTCGGCCATGATGTCGAGCACGGTGTCGAGCGTACCCTGCTGGGTCGAGCCGCCGGCGCCGAACGTGACCGAAAAATACTTCGGCGCCAGTTCGGCCAGGGTGCGGCGCGTCACGCGCAGCTTTTCCGCACCCTCGGGCGTCTTGGGCGGGAAAAATTCGATGCTGAAATTATGAGTTTCCATCGTCTCTCAAGAGCAAAGTGGAAAGCGCCCACGAGATCACGCTGTACAGGATGGCTGCCAGGAAAGCCGACCAGAATCCCGCCACCTCGAACCCCTCCACCCATTGCGACACCAGCCAGAACAGGATGGCATTGATGACCAGGATAAACAGCCCCATCGACAACAAGGTGACGGGCAAGGTCAGCAGCACCAGCACAGGGCGGATCAGCGTATTGACCAGGCCAAGCACGAGGGCGGCGATCAGGGCGGTTCCGACATTGCTGACGGACACGGAATGCATGAGGTAAGGCAGGGCCAACAAGGCGGCGGCATTGATCAGCCAGGTCAGGAGCAGGCGCATGTTCAGCTTTCGTGGTGCGTTTTCTTGTTATGGGACCTGCGGACGCGCCTGCGTCCGCAGGTAGGCGGCAGCGCTATCGATCAATAACGGTAGTGGTCCGGCTTGTACGGACCTTCTTTCTTCACCGAGATATAGGCAGCCTGCTCGTCGGTCAGTTCGGTGAGCTGGGCGTTGAGCTTTTTCAGCTGCAGGCGCGCGACCTTCTCGTCGAGATGTTTCGGCAGCGTGTAGACGCCGACCGGGTACTGGTCCGTGTTGGCGAACAACTCGATCTGGGCGATGGTCTGGTTCGCGAACGACGAGCTCATCACGTACGACGGGTGACCGGTGCCGCAGCCCAGGTTCACCAGGCGGCCTTCGGCCAGCAGGATGATGCGCTTGCCATCGGGGAAGATGACGTGGTCGACCTGCGGCTTGATGTTTTCCCACTCATACTTCTTGAGCGCGGCGACATCGATTTCGTTGTCGAAGTGACCGATGTTGCAGACGATCGCCTGGTCCTTCATGCGCAGCATGTGGGCTTCGGTGAGGATGTGGTAGTTGCCGGTGCAGGTGACGAAAATGTCGCCATGCTCCGCCGCGTAATCCATCGTCACGACGCGGTAGCCTTCCATCGCCGCCTGCAGGGCGCAGATCGGATCGATCTCGGTGACCCACACTTGCGCCGACAGGGCACGCATGGCCTGGGCCGACCCTTTACCGACGTCGCCGTAACCGGCGATCACCGCGACTTTGCCGGCGATCATCACGTCGGTGGCGCGCTTGATGCCGTCGACCAGCGACTCGCGGCAACCGTACAGGTTGTCGAATTTCGACTTGGTGACCGAATCGTTGACGTTGATTGCTGGGAAGGCGAGCTTGCCTTCCTGGTGCATCTGGTACAGGCGGTGCACGCCGGTCGTGGTTTCTTCGGTCACGCCCAGGATGTGCGGCAGGCGCTTCGAATACCAGCGCGCATCCTGCGCCAGGCGGCCTTTAATGGCCTTGAACAGGCAGATCTCTTCTTCCGAGCCCGGCTTGTCGAGCACCGAGATGTCGGTCTCGGCGCGCGCGCCCAGGTGCAGCAGCAGCGTGGCGTCGCCGCCGTCGTCGAGGATCATGTTCGAGTACACGGCATTGCCGGCGGCGTCGTTCGGCCACTCGAAGATGCGGTGCGTGTATTCCCAGTATTCGTCCAGGGTCTCGCCCTTGACGGCGAACACCGGCGTGCCGACGGCGGCAATCGCGGCGGCGGCATGGTCCTGGGTCGAATAGATGTTGCACGAGGCCCAGCGCACTTGCGCGCCGAGCGCTTCCAGCGTGCGGATCAGCACGGCGGTCTGGATCGTCATGTGCAGCGAGCCGGTGATGCGCGCGCCTTTCAGTGGCTGTGCAGCGGCAAATTCTTCCTGAATCGCCATCAGGCCCGGCATCTCCGTTTCGGCGATGCGGATTTCCTTTTCGCCCCAGGCGGCCAGGGAGATGTCGGCAATGTGGAAGTCTTGGATAGGTTTCAAAACGGCGCTCATCACGCCCTCCTTTCAGTTAGAAAAAAGTAACGTGAGCGCAGTGTTGATATCCGAGCCTGGCGAAAAGGAGTCTTTTCGTCGCAACGCTCCTCGGAACGGAATAGTTTAGCACGTCCGGGCCGCGCTGGCACGGCGACGCTTGCTCCAGGGGACGGGTGCGGCCGCCCAAAAAACAGCGGACGCGTCGTTACGCCACGGCGCCGGTCGCCGGCACCACCGTGCCTGCCGCCGCGCAGGCCTGCGCCAGCGGCAGGCGAATGTCGAAGCTGCTGCCCTGGCCGAGGCCGGGGCTGCTGGCCATGACCGTCCCGCCATGCAGTTCGACCAAACTTTTCACCAGCGCCAGCCCGAGGCCGAGGCCGCCATGCTGGCGCTCCGAGGATGCTTCGGCCTGCACATAGAGGTCGAACAGATGGGGCAAGAGGGCGGCGTCGATGCCCTGGCCGTTGTCGCTCACGCACAGGACCGCGGCGCCGGCCCGCGCTTCCAGCGTCAACTGGATGTGCCCGCCGGCTTTCGTGTAGCGCGTGGCGTTGCCGAGCAAGTTGCCGATGACCTGGATCAAGCGGGTCGCATCGCCCTCGACCGCGCACGGCGCCAGCGGCAGCATCACGTCGACGCGCTGGTTCTTGCGCTCGGCCGCCGGCATGATCTGTTCGACGGCGGCATTGACCGCGTCGCGCAGGTCGATCTCGGTCTTGACGATCGAAATGAGGCCGCGGCTGATGCGCGAGACGTCGAGCAAATCCTCGACCAGGCGGTTCATGTGGCTGACCTGCCGGTTGATGAGGTCGCCCAGGCTGACGGTCTGGGGCGTCGCGCCGGGGTTTTTCTTCAACAAGTGCGCCGCCATCGCCGCCGCCGACAGCGGGCCGCGCAGCTCGTGGCTCAGCATCGACAGGAATTCGTTCTTCTGGCGGTCGGCCGACATCAGCGATGCCGCCTTGTCGTTGAGCAGGCGGTTGAGTTCCTCGACCCGTTCGTTGGTGTGCTCGAGGCGGCGCGACACTTCGACCAGTTCGTCCTGGCGCTCCTGCAGCGCCGCCAGCGCGTCGGTCAGCTCGCGGTTTTGCTGATGCGCTTCCGACAAGGCCACATTGCTCGGCAGCGATACGCCGGCCAGGGCCTGGGCGATCTCGGCCGCCGAGATCGCGCGTGCGCCTGCCGGCAGCTGCTTGGCGAGCACGATGCGGGTGCCGCCCTTGCCGGTGGCGATATCGCACGCATCCATGAAGCGGCGCGCCGCCAGCAAGCCGCTGCCGCTCGGGCGCAGGGCCAGCGCCTCGCGCGCCAGCAGCTGGTCGAGGCCGGCGATGCCCGGACCCTCGTCCTCGATGACCACCTCGAGCGTGGAACGCCCTGCCGCGCCACTCAGTGCAAAGCTGACCTTGCCTTCACCCGCATAGCTGAACACGTTGCGCGCAAGTTCGGACACGGCCGTCGCGATGCGCGCCTGGTCGTGCGCGCCGAAGCCGCAGCGGGCCGCGATCTGGCGCGCGCGCTGGCGTGAAGCAATGACATCCATCTCGCAAGCAACCGCGATAGTCAGGATGGGCTGAGACATGGTGCCCTTTCAAGGTGAAACGGTGCTCGCCGGCACGCAAGCGCGGCACGAAGGGTCGGACCGGCGCTGCCGTCCGCAAGCTGGATGCGCGGAACAAGAAAGTTCTCGTGCTTGACTGAAATGATCAAGGCCGATTATGCGCTATTAACAATGACTTTGCTGACATTGCTGAGCGTTCGTTGCCGTATTGCCCTCGTTCGTCGCCGGCCCGGACGGCGCCTGCCGGCCAGGTAGTGCATACTCGCCCCATCCATTGTCGCCTTGGCGGGGCCATGTCCTGTCGTTGCTGGAATCCGACAGCCTGCGCCATGGCGTTTCGCGCACGACGCTTCCACCACCGGCACAGCCGATGACACTTTCCGCATTCATCCATACCCACATGGAAGCCATCCTGCAGGAATGGGAGGATTTTGCCGCCACGCTCAGCCCGCTCGAGGGCGCCGGCGAGGTCGAGTTGCGCGATCATGCCGCTTCGCTCCTGAAAGTCATCGCGCTCGACCTCGCGACGCACCAGGCCGAGCAGCAGAGCATCGACAAGTCGCAGGGACACGGGCCGCAGGCGAACCAGGATACGGCTGCCGAGATCCATGCGGCGCACCGGGTGTCGTCGGGGTTCACGGGGGAACAGGTAATGGCCGAGTTTCGCGCCTTGCGTTCGAGCGTGCTGCGCTTGCGGGCGCGCGACCGGGCCTTGACGAGCGCCGCCGAGATCGAGGACATGGTGCGCTTCAACGAGGCGCTCGACCAGGCCCAGAGCGAATCGATGGCGCGCTATACCCAGATGTTGCGCGAGGCGCAGAACCTGTTTCTGGCCATCCTCGGCCACGACGTGCGCACCCCGCTCGGCGCGATCAGCATGGGTGCGCAGGTGCTGCTGCACGACCCCGCCCTGCCGGCCAAGGCGCTCAAGGTCGGCGTCCGCATCCTGAATAGCGCAAGGCGGATGGACGAGATCATTCGCGACCTGCTCGATTTTTCTACGACCCACCTGGGCGACGGCCTCCCGATCGATCCGCACAACGTCGACCTCGGCACTGTACGCCATCGTGGTAGAGGAAGCCCGGGCCTATCACCCGGATCGCGAACTGATCCTCACCACCGAGGGCGCATTGACCGGCTGCTGGGACAGCGCGCGCATGGCGCAAGCCTGTTCCAACCTGATCTCGAATGCCATCGAACACGGCCGTCCCGACAGCCCGGTGCGGATATCGATCGAGGGCGGCGCCGGGGAACTCGTGTTCCAGGTACAGAATGATGCCGACGTGATTCCACCGGCAAAGCTGCGCACCTTCTTCGATCCGGTCAAACGCTTCGCCATCGGTTCAGCCCACGAGCGTGGCGAGGCCGGCACCGCCAATCTCGGCCTGGGGCTGTATGTGGTGAAGGAGATCGTGAAGGCGCACCAGGGCAGCGTATCGGTGACGTCGAGCGAAGCCGAAGGCGTGCGGTTCGTGGTGAAGCTGCCGCGCCGCACGCCGCATCGGCGCGGCGGGGATTAAGAAGCTGTCGCAAAAACAAGTGAATGCTTGTTTCCGGGTGAGTACTTCAGCCGCGCGGAGGAGGAACCATACGGAGCGGCCGAGCAGTGCCCCACGGTGCGGACAGGTGCCGCACCGGGTGGCAAGGATGCTTACGCCAGGCCGGCTTCGGCGCGCAGCAGCGCCGCCTTGTCGGTGCGCTCCCAGGTGAATTCCGGCTCTTCGCGGCCGAAGTGGCCGTAGGCGGCGGTCTTGGTGTAGATCGGACGCAGCAGGTCGAGCATCTGCACGATGCCTTTCGGGCGCAGGTCGAAGTGTTCCATCACGAGCTGGGCGATCCTGTCGTCGGGGATGACGCCGGTACCTTCGGTATAGACCGTGATGTTGATCGGACGGGCCACGCCGATGGCGTAGCTGACCTGCACCTGGCACTGGCGCGCCAGGCCGGCGGCCACGACGTTCTTGGCGACATAGCGCGCAGCGTAGGCGGCCGAACGGTCGACCTTGGTGGGATCCTTGCCGGAGAAGGCGCCGCCGCCGTGCGGGGCCGCGCCGCCATAGGTGTCGACGATGATCTTGCGGCCGGTCAGGCCGCAATCGCCCTGCGGACCGCCAATGACGAAGCGGCCGGTCGGATTGACCAGGTATTTGGTCGCTTCCAGCCATTCGCGCGGCAGGGTCGGCTTGATGATTTCCTCGATGACCGCTTCTTCGATCTGCGCGTGCGACACGTCCGGGTGGTGCTGGGTCGACAGCACGACGGTGTCGACCGACACCGGGCGGCCGTCGACGTAGCGCAGGGTGACCTGCGACTTGGCGTCCGGACGCAGCCATGGCAGACGCCCATCCTTGCGCAACTGCGACTGGCGCTCGACCAGGCGGTGCGCGTAATAAATCGCGGCCGGCATCAGTTCCGGCGTTTCGTCGCAGGCATAGCCGAACATCAAGCCCTGGTCGCCCGCACCCTGGTCGAGGTCGAGGCCGGCGCCTTCGTCGACGCCCTGTGCGATGTCCGGCGACTGCTTGTCGTAGCAGACCATGACGGCGCAACCCTTGTAGTCGATGCCGAAATCGGTATTGTCGTAACCGATGCGCTTGATGGTGTTGCGCGCCACGCCGATATAATCGACGTTGGCGTGCGTGGTGATCTCGCCGGCCAGCACCACGAGACCGGTGTTGCACAGCGTTTCAGCGGCTACGCGCGCGCGCGGGTCTTGCTCGAGGATGGCATCGAGAATCGCGTCCGAGATCTGGTCGGCGACCTTATCGGGGTGGCCTTCCGAAACGGATTCGGAAGTAAAGAGGTAGTCGTTAGACATGAAGGCTCCAGTTACTGATCAAAAACTGCCGCAGCAACCTGTGCCTGCGACGCTTTAGCGACATTTATATTCCGCTTCGCAAGTTGTCTATTAACTCGGCGGATCCTGCGTAAAGTGGTATTTTACGCTCCTTTAAGAAATTTTTGGCAGAGGGGCCTGCTTCGTCCTGAACGCCGCTCAAGCGCATGCTAGTTATTTTATTCAGAGTGTTGTCCATTTTTCCACTGCGCATGCTCCACGCCCTCGGCGCGGGGCTCGGCTGGCTGGTCTACCTGTCGTCTCCCTCGTATCGCCGCCGTCTCGACGCCAACCTGGCCCAGGCCGGCTATGGCGCCCATCGCCGCGGCGCCGTCGCCGAAGCGGGCAAGGCGATCGTCGAACTGGCCTTTGTCTGGTGCGGCAAACCGGAGCGCGTCGCACGCCGTGCCACGGTCGAGAACTGGGACATGGTCCAGCGCGTGCTCGACGCCGGGCGCGGCATCGTGTTCCTGACGCCCCACCTGGGCTGCTTCGAAATGACCGCCCAGCAGATCGCCCTGCGCACGGCGCTCACCGTCATGTACCGCCCGCCGCGCAAAAGCGCCTTGAAACCCCTGGTCGAAGGCGCGCGCGCGCGCCACAACCTGCACCTGGCGCCGGCCACCCTGGCGGGCGTGCGCATCCTCGCCAAGACCCTGAAAAGCGGCCAGCCGATCGGCGTCTTGCCGGACCAGGTACCGCAGGAAGGCGAAGGCGTCTGGGCGCCCTTCTTCGGCCGTCCGGCCTACACGATGACGCTGCCGGCGAAACTGGCCCAGCTGGGACGCGCCGACATCCTGCTGGTCTATGCCGAACGCCTGCCCAGGGGCCGCGGCTACGTCGTGCGCTTCGTCGCCTTCGAGGGCGACTTGTCGGGTACTGCCGCCGACCAGGCCGCCAGCATCAACCGGGCGATGGAAGCGCTGATCGCGCGCTGCCCCGCCCAGTATTTCTGGAGCTATAACCGCTACAAGCAACCCGAGGGCGTGGCCGCGCCACAGGCCGAGGCCGTGGCATGAGGGTCTTGATTGGATTGCTGTGGCTGCTGCACTGGCTGCCACTGCCGGTGCTCGGGCGTTTCGGCGAAGCGATCGGCAGCCTGCTGTTCCTGCTACTGGGCAAGCGTCGCCACATCGCGCTGACCAACCTGCGCCTGTGCATGCCGGAACTGTCTGAAGAAGCCCGGCGGGCGATTGCGCGTGAACACTTTCGCAGCTATTCGCGCAGCATCTTCGAACGCTCGATCCTGTGGTGGGCGCCGGAAGCGCGCGTACGCAAACTGATCCAGGTCGAGCCCGCCGTGCCGCAGGCCGCGATGGAAGCCGGCCCGACCATTCTGCTGTGCCCGCATTTCGTGTGCCTGGACGTGGCCGGTGTTGCCGCCCGGGTGATTCCGGTCTGCAGCATGTACGTGCCGCAAAAAAATGCCGCCTTCGACAGGCTGCTGCGTCATGGCCGCGAGCGCTACGGCCCGGTGCGGCTGGTCACGCGCAAGGAAGGCATCAAGCCGATCCTGCGCGCCTTGCGCGACGGCTTGCCTTACTTCATGCTCCCGGACATGGATTTCGGCGAAAAAGATGCCGCCTTCGTGCCTTTCTTCGGCGTGCCCGCGGCCACCCTGACGGCGCTGGGCCGGCTTGCCGGCAGTACCGGCGCCAAGGTCATTCCCGTGGTGGCCAGTTTCCTGCCGAACTACCAGGGCTGGCGCGTGCGCTTCTATCCCGCCTGGGAAAATTATCCGGGCGACGACATGATCGAGGCGACCCGCCGCATGAATGCCTTCATCGAAGAGCGGGTGCGCGAAGCGCCGGCCGAATATTTCTGGACGCATAAGCGTTTTAAAACCCGCCCACCGGGCGAACCCTCGCTGTACGATTGATCCCATGAAACTCAAGTTCACCAAGATGCAAGGCGCCGGCAACGATTTCGTCGTCATCGACGCCATCTCTCAGCAGATCGATTTCAGCACCGCACAATGGCAACGCCTGGCCGACCGCCGTTTCGGCGTCGGCGCCGACCAGATCCTGATCGTGGAGCGTCCGACCGTCCCCGACGCCGATTTCCGCTACCGCATTTTCAACAGCGATGGCGGCGAGGTCGAGCAATGCGGCAACGGTGCGCGCGCCTTCGCCCGTTTCGTCAGCGACCAGGGCTTGAGCGGGGAGCGCAGCATCCGCGTGCAAACCATGTCCGGCATCATCGCGCCGCGCCTGGAAGACGATGGCAGCGTGACGGTCGACATGGGCGCCCCCGTGCTGGAGCCCGCCCAGGTACCTTTCGACAGCGCGGCGCTGGACGGCATGCCGGAAGGACGCGACACGCTGTGGCCGCTGACCCTGCAATTGGATGGCGCGCCGGTGCAGGTGGCGGTGTCGGTGGTGTCGATGGGCAATCCGCATGCGGTGCAGACGGTGCTGGACGCCGACACGGCCCCGGTGGCCGCGCTGGGGCCGCAGCTGGAATGCCACCCCCGCTTTCCAAAGCGCGTGAATGCCGGCTTCATGCAGATCGTCGGCCGCCACCACATCAAGCTGCGCGTCTTCGAGCGCGGCGCGGGCGAAACCCTGGCGTGCGGCACCGGCGCTTGCGCGGCGGTCGTGGCCGGCATCCGGCGTGCGCTGCTCGATTCGCCGGTACGGGTGTCGGCGCGCGGCGGGGAATTGTCGATCGCTTGGGCTGGCGAAGGCGAACCGGTCTACCTGAGCGGTCCGGCCGTCACCGTATTCGAAGGCGAGATTACCCTGTAAAGGGCGGATGGCCACCTAGCCGCTTGTTCACGCTTCAGGCAGCCATGCCATACGAAGCATCGCCGCGCTCCGGTGCGAGCGGTGGACCGGGCGGGCTGTCCGCGTCGTCGAGGATCCTGCCGGACATGGCGGCATCGGCCATCAGGGTACGCAGCCGGTACAGGCGCTGGCGGTAATTTCCTTCCGGACCGCCCGGACCGCAGTCGACATCCTCGAACAGGCGTACGAGGCGGTCTAGCGACTGGCGTTCCTCGGCCGTCTCGACCATGACCAGGCGGCGCTTGCTGCGCCCGTAGCTGGCGCGGATATCGATGACCAGGCAGTGTCCCTGGTCCGCGCCGGCCACGTCGAGCAGCAGGGTTTCGGCACGCGTCAGGCCGAACAGCGCCGCCAGTTCGAGCCGGGCCGCCAGCAGCGGATGCGCGGACAGGTCGCCGGTACAGCGCAACAATGCCCCGGTCTCGGTATGCGCGGTGTCGTCCGGACGCGGGGCGATCTTGCGCAGCGCCGCAGCAGCCTCGGCATTGCCCTGGGCCGCAGCCTGCTGCAACCAGAACACGGCCCGTACATCATTGCTTTCGTTCTCGCGCCGCGCGCGCCAGGCATGGTTGCCGCACTCGAGCTGGGCCGCCTCGTACCCCATTTCCGCCGCCCGTTCCAGGTAGCGCTGGGCATCGGCCACGTTACGTTGCGAGAACTCGGGCTTCAGGTAGATGCGCGACAATGCATACCAGGCTTGGGCCAGGCCCTGCTCGCCCGCCAGCAACAGCCAGCGGATCGCCTTTTTGAAGTTGGCGGCCCCGCTGCCGCCTTGTACCCGGGTGCCGTCGACGTGCATGCGCGCATACCAGAGGCCAATCGCGAGCTGGGCGTGACGGTCGTGTTCGGACGCCGCCATTTCCCAGAAGGCATGGACCTCCTCCTCGGCGGCATCGGCGCTGACGCTTCCATCAGACAACAAACGTGCGGTCCGCGACAACAAGGTGACTTCGCCCGGTGCAAGGCGCCGGGACTGCCTGACGCGGCCGCCGGCGACGAGCGTCCGCGCCAGCGGCAGCGAACGGGCCAGGTAATCCTGCCATGCTCCTGCTGTCCAGCTCTGTTCGAGCAGGGCAAACTGGGCCTCGGCCAAGCCATTGTCGGCAGCCCGGCGCAGCCAGGGTTGGGCGGGCGCCGCCGGTGCCAGCGCCGTGGGCTCGCCTGGACGCGCAAGCGCACGCCGCTCGCCCGCCTGGCCTGTGCGCTCGGCACCGGGGACCCTGCCCTGCTGCGTCGCAGCAGGCGTGCTAATGGTTGCGCAAGTGATACTCGAGGCAATTTCCGGGCGCCGTGCCAGCAGCCACTGGGCTTCCGCGAAACCGGTGCGCGCGGCTTCTTCCAGCGCGCGCAAGGCCTTGGCGCGCAGGGCATCGGAGGCGGCCGCGCCCCCCTCGAAGAGCAGCTGGGCCAGCACCAGGCCGGCGCGCACGTTGCCGTTGTCATACGCGCGCTCGTACCATGGCGCCAGCGGCGTTGCATGCGCGCGGGCCAGGTCGAGCGGGACATGACTGCCGATCAGTTCGCATGACTCGGCGCACCCCTGGTGCGCCGCGCGGTCGAGCCAGTGCAGGGCCGTGGGCAGGCTGCGCGGCAGGCCGGCGCTGCCGAACAGGTAGCGCTTGCCTAGCGCGAGTTGCGCCTCGGGGCGGCCGCTGCGGGCGCTACGAATGATCGCCAGTTCTTCACGATTAGCCATCGGTCGTCTTCGTCAAATGATAGGAGGGCGTGGTGCAGGCGGACTCGGCGGAAAGCCACGACGGGAAGGCTGTCGCAGGCAAAGTTGCCAATGTACAATAATTTCGCGGATGGCGCCCACACCCCATCGGTTCAAGGAAAAGTCTAAGCCAGCAGGGGGGGCCGAACGTCCCGAACCGCTCGAAGATTGATACCGAACAAGCGCATCGCAACCCTGTGGAACTCCATTATCTTGCAGTGCATCAAGCACAAAAAGCGAGCCCGAACCGCTCCCGAGCGTTTCATAAATACAACAGCACGATTGGTTAAATTGGCTTTCCACCAACTTGAACCGCCATAATTAACAAATCTGGTTTTCTTGACGCGTTAAGCATTTAAGGTTCACTCGTCCGAGTGTTCAGCAAATAAAGTCTCAACGCTCTCTGGATTCCGATTCAATCTTCTAAGGAAACGAATAAATGAAAAAATCTCTGATGGCAGTTGCACTCGTCGGCGCCTTCGCTGGTGTTGCTCATGCACAGACCGCCGTGCAAATCTACGGCACCATCGACGCTGGCCTGCAAAAGCGCTCGAACCAGACCCTGAGCATCGGCAAGCGTGCATCGAACACCCTGGGTTTCAAGGGCACTGAAGATCTGGGCAACGGCCTGAAGGCATTGTTCCAACTTGAAATTCGTTATGAGCCGGACACCGGCACCAACGAAAGCGGCGGCCGTCCGCTGTTCCAGGGCCAGAGCCGCGTCGGCCTGCAGGGTGATTTCGGTATGGTCCGCATCGGCCGTGGCCTGACCCCGTACCAGGAAACCGTCGGCGCCTTCGAGCCGTTCCATGCGCTGCCGCACCAGGCTGGTTTCTACACCGACCTGGCCGTCGCAGGCTACACCTCGGCACCACTGGATCCATCGGTCAACTCGAACAACCGTTGGGCCAACGCCTTCTGGTACAACAGCCCGGTCGTGAACGGCTTCCAGGTCAACACCGCGATTGCTACCAAAGAAAACAATGGCGGCCCTGCTATTGGTACCCAGTACCCGGTCGGCGCCCAGGCATCGGCCAACCCGTTCTCGGCAACGGCCACCTATAACAACGGTCCGGCAGCAGTCATGCTGGGTTACGAGCGTAATGCGGTCGAGTCGAAAGTCATGTCGATCGGCGCCACGTTCAACGTGACCCCGGAACTGAAACTGTTGGCCCTGGCTACCCGCCACAAGCAGGACAACATTCGCTTCACGCTGCCAGCCGGTTCGGGCCCACGCACCAAGGCATGGGTGCTGGGCGCCAACTACACGATGGGCCCAGGCAAGATCCTGGCCGGTTATGGCCGCAAGGAGCCGGACAACTCGTTTGAGACCAAGCAGATGTCGCTGGGTTACGAGTACAGCCTGTCGAAGCGCACCTACGTGTACGCCGACGCATCGCGCAAGGATGGTCCACAGACCCAGGCCACGCGTAACGTCGACGCAAAAATCAACTTCTACACCATTGGTGTGAACCACTCGTTCTAAGCTGAAACGGACGCAAGTCCCCACGCTTGACGCAAGAGGCAGGCCCGGCAACGGTCCTGCCTTTTTTACGCTTGCTCGCCTTGCCCATTTTTTCCGCATCTGCCTGCACCCGGCTCGCATGCGCCTTGTTGTATTTATACCACTGCCCTTATCGCGCCTGGGCAGTTACGTATACAGTGCGGCGCGCGGATGGCATATTTGCAAGGCAAAATTTTCAAGCCTCCGAAAATAAACAATAGTGGAGATTCAATGAACAAATGTTTGATCGCCGGCCTGATCGGCTCGTGCTTCGCCCTCCCGGCCCTGGCCCAGACCAGCGTCCAGATCTACGGTATTGCCGATGCCGGCGTCCTCTGGCAAAAAGGCGGCCCGACCAAGATCGTCAGCGGCGGCGCCGACGGCTCGCGCATCGGCTTCAAGGGCACTGAGGAAATCGGCAATGGCTACAAGGCGATCTTCAACCTGGAAGCGCGCATCGAACTCGACACCGGCACCCAGCAGCCTACCCTGATCAACGATAACCGCGGCCTGTACCTGGAGCGTGGCCTGAACGCACTCGACCGGTTCAGCCCGGCGATCGCCCCGGGCTTGCGCGCAGCCCTGTACCAGCCGGGCGCGCCCGCCGTCAACCAGGAGCGTGCGCTCTTCGACCGTACCGCGATGGTCGGCCTGGTCACGCCGGTGGGCGCCGTGCTGCTGGGCCGCATGTACACCCCGGGCTATGAAGTGTTCGCCGCCGCCGATGCCTTCGAATCGGGCATGGTCGGCAACTGGGGCCACGTCACCGGCGGCACCGCCGGCTTCACCGCACTGGGCGCGGACATCCGTTCCCAGGAATCGATCCAGTACCGCATCGCCCACCCGTCGGGCTTCGGCGGCTCGCTCATGTACGGCGCCCGCGGTTCGGGTTACCTCGGCCGTTACAACAAGTTCCGCGGCGGCGCCATCACCTACAAGGCCAACGGCTTCGACCTTGGCCTCGGCTACAACCATGGTTACGACCAGCAGAACCGTCCGAGCTTGCGCACGCTGACGGTCGGCGGCTCGTACACGATGGATGCGTTCAAGTTCTTCGCCGGTTTCCACAGCCAGCGCAACAAGAATTCGGTCTTGATCGCCGACTACCTCGGCGCCTGGGACCAGCGCATCGCGCCGGCACTGAACGCCGCGCCGGTCGCGGTTCGCACCGCCGCCCGCGACACCTTCGAAGGCATCATGCGCGCCAATACCTTGCAGGACGCGAACAGCTACCAGCTCGGCGCCCATTACAAGATCGGCAGCGGCCGGATCATGGCGTCGTTTGCCCATCAAAACGACCGTACCGTGTCCAACAGCGATGCCGACATGTTCGCGCTCGCCTACGACCACTTCCTGTCGAAGCGCACCGACGTGTATGTCGCCGGTTCCTTGATCAAGAACGACAATGCGGCACAGTACTCCCCAGGCACCGCCGGTTCGCCGGGCGGCTTCACCCGTACGCCGGGCGAAGACGGACGCGCGTTCCAGATCGGCGTGCGTCACCGCTTCTGATCCAGCGCCGCCGGCCTGACCAAGGGCGCCTGCGGGCGCCTTTTTTGTCGCGTCGCCCCTTCCCCGCTGCGGTAGAATTGCGCACCCCTTATTTATTGCAAGATCGAGATGACCGTCACCCTGGACTCCGCCGCCGTCGCCAATTACCTGGCCGCTCACCCGCGCTTTTTCGAAGAACATGCCGGCCTGCTGGGCGAAGTTAAACTGTCGAGCCCGTTGACCGGAAAGACCGTGTCGCTGCAGGAACGCCAGATGGAAGTCATGCGCGCCAAGTACAACGCGCTCGAGCTGCGCATGGCCCAGCTGATGCGTACGGCGGCCGACAATACCGTCATCCTCAACCGCTTTCACGCCTGGCATGTGGCGCTGTTGAAGTCGAAGGGCGGCGCGGCCATCGCGCGCGACCTCGTCGATGGCCTGGTCGAGCATTTCGGCGTGCCGCAAGCGACGCTGCGCCTGTGGGATGTGGACGCCGAGCACGCCGGCGCCTGGTTCGCCGGCGACGTGGCCGAGGATGCGCGCCTGTTCGCGTCCAGCCTGCGCGCGCCGTATTGCGGTCCGAACAAGGATTTCGAAGCCGTGCGCTGGCTCGACGCGGCCGACGGCGTGCGCTCGACCGTGCTGCTGCCGCTGACGGCCGATGGCACCACCTTTGGCCTCCTGGTCATGGGTTCGCCGGACGCCGAGCGCTTCAGCCCGGTGATGGCGACCGATTTCCTGGTCCAGCTGGGCCAGTCCGCCAGCGCCGCGCTGGCCCCGTTGCGCGCCTGACACGATGGACGCGGCACGCGTGGACTGGACCGGGCGTTACCTGAACGAACTGGCCACCCAGCGCCAGTTGTCCGGCCACACGATCGCCGCCTACCGCCGCGACCTGCTCGAACTGGCCACGCTCGCCGGGCACGACGACTGGCCGGCGCTGACCCACGCCGACATGCGCCGCTTCGCCGCGCGCCTGCACGCCGGCGGCCAGGAGCCGCGCTCGATCGCCCGCAAGCTGTCGGGCTGGCGCGGCTTTTATGGGTGGCTGTCGCGCCAGGTCGGCTTGCCGGCCAATCCGGTCGACGGCGTGCGCGCCCCGCGCCGTCCCAAGACCCTGCCGAAAGCCCTGGCCGTCGATGCCGCCGTCCAGTTGTTGGAAGCAAACCGCCACGGCCATCCCGAGCCGGGCGAGCTGTGTAACCGCGCAATGTTCGAGCTGCTGTATTCGAGCGGGTTGCGGGTGTCGGAATTGACTGGACTCGACCTGGCGTACACGAAAGCCGATGGCGCCGCCTCGCTCGGCTGGTACGATGCGCCGGCCGCCGAAGTCGTGGTCACCGGCAAGGGCGGCAAGATGCGGCGGGTGCCGGTCGGCGGCCCCGCGCGCGCGGCCCTGGCCGCCTGGCTGGCGGTGCGCCCGCCCGCCGCCGACGGCAGCGCCGCCCTGTTCCTGTCGAGCCGGGGCACGCGCGTCACGCCGCGCGTAGTCCAGCAACGGCTGAAAACCCATGCGATCCAGGCCGGCTCCCCGGTGCATGTGCACCCGCATGTGCTGCGCCACTCGTTCGCCTCGCACTTGCTGCAATCCTCGGGCGACTTGCGTGCCGTGCAAGAGTTGCTGGGCCACGCCAGCATTACCTCGACCCAGGTCTACACCGCCCTCGACTTCCAGCATCTTGCCGCCGTGTATGACCGAGCTCATCCGCGAGCGAAAGCGAAGTAGACAAAGGTTCGCCTGAGCTGGCGCAAAGAGCGGCGTGGTTGATGGTGGCAAATTGCAAATTACGGCATAATCTTCGGCTCCCCCACGCCTTTTCAGCCGCCCGAACCGCGAACAACATGTCACCGATCCCGACCACCATCCTCACCGGCTTCCTTGGCGCCGGCAAGACCACCCTCCTCAACCGCATCCTGCGCGAGGAGCATGGCCTGCGCATTGCCGTCATCGAAAACGAGTTTGGCGAAGAAAACATCGACAACGCCATCCTGGTCCAGGACAGCGGCGAACAGATCGTCGAGATGAACAATGGCTGCATCTGCTGCACCATCCGCGGCGACCTGGTCGTCGCGCTGACGGACCTGGCGCAAAAACGGGAAGCCGGCGAGATCAGTTTCGAGCGCGTCGTCATCGAAACGACGGGCCTGGCCAATCCGGGGCCGGTGGCGCAAACGTTCTTCGTCGACGAGGAAGTGGGCGCCCACTACATGCTCGACGCGGTCGTGACCGTTGTCGACGCACGCCACGCGATGGAGCAGCTCGACCGCCACGAGGAAGCCCGGCGCCAGGTTGGTTTTGCCGACAAGATCTTGCTGTCAAAATTGGACCTGGTCGATGCCGATGCGCGCGAGACGCTGACGATGCGTTTGAAGCGCATCAACCCGCGCGCGCCGATCTCGACTTCCGACTTCGGCCGCGCGCCGATCGCCGAGGTGCTCGACCTGCGCGGGTTCAACTTGAACGACAAGCTGGAACTCGATCCGGATTTCCTGCGCGCCGAGGAGCACGACCACGACGAGCCCGGCCACGTGCATACCGAGGCCTGTGCGCACGACCACCACCACCCCCATCACAGCGACGATATCGCCGCTTTCGTCTTCAAGAGCGAGCGCCCTTTCGATCCGGAACGGCTCGACCAGTTCCTCGGCAGCATGGTGCAAGTCTTCGGACCGAGCATGTTGCGCTACAAGGGCGTGCTGTCGATGGCCGGCGCCGAGCGCAAGGTCGTCTTCCAGGGCGTGCATCAAATCATGGGAAGCGACCTGGGCGCCAAGTGGGGGCCGGACGAGGCCCGTGGCAGCAAAATGGTCTTTATTGGTAAAAATTTACCAAAAGACGTATTTATCCGCGGATTAAAACAGTGTTTGGTATAAACTATCCCGGTTTAGCGGTACGGGTCGCTTCCCAAGAAGAGACGAGGCGTACCGATGTTGGACCGTTGCTCTCGCGGGCAGCGAAGACGGCGTACGGGCCGTCATGGCAGCAGCAAGGGCGCGCACCCTTGAGTTCAGGGTGCTACGGCTGAGCTAGCTGATAAAATGAAAACCTCTGTCGTATCGAAGGTAAGTGAAGTCATGACTAAAACAACGAAACCGAATGCCGCTCAGTCCGAAAACCGACTCTTGACGGAAGATGAAATTCGGGCGATGGGCGAAGAGGACTACATGAACCCGGCCCAGCTCGCGTTTTTCAGGGACCGCCTGCAGCAGCTCGAGAAAGAACTGCTGAAAAACGCCGGCGAGACCACCGAGCACCTGCGTGAGACCGTGCTGGTTCCAGATCCGGCCGACCGCGCTACCATCGAGGAAGAGCACGCCCTCGAATTGCGTACCCGCGACCGCGAGCGCAAGCTGCTCAAGAAAGTGCAGCAGTCGCTGGCCTCGATCGATAGCGGCGACTATGGCTGGTGCGAAGAAACGGGCGAGCCGATCGGCATCCCGCGCCTGATCGCCCGTCCCACGGCCACGCTGTCGCTGGAAGCCCAGCAGCGCCGTGAGCTGAAGCAAAAGCTGTACGGCGACTGATTCCAGTCCGCTTTCCCCCAGAAAAGCATGCGCCCGCCGCATGCTTTCTCGTTTTTACGCCTGGATCCTGCGCGTGCGCGCGATCAAAAACTTTCCCATGAGATACACTAGCCGGTGCCGGGGCGGGCTTCGCGCGGACGTACGTGCGCGCAGGATGCCGCGGACGCGTCCATGCTACCGTCATGGATGAGCGCTGCGCACCCCGCTGCGCCTCTTGATCGAATGGATGACGTGGGCATATTTTCCTTCTTAAAGAAAAAACCGGAACCGGCCGCGACGCCGGCAATGCCCGCACGCGCCGAGGCGCCGGCCCGCGTCGCGCCTGACGCCGAGCGCGACCGCGATCGCCAGCGCGACATCGCGCGCGCCACCGCTGCCAAGATCGACGCCATCGAACTGGCGATGACGACCGGCTTTTTCGACGATGCCGAGGCGCGCTGGGGCAGCACGCGGCGCGCGCCGGCTGCCGCCGCCGCCATCGCCGCCCCCCCCGGCGAGACCGAAATCCTCAGCCTGATCGAACAGCCCGACGCCGCCGCCGCGCCGGCCGCCGCGCCCGTGGTCGAGGAAAGCGCGATCCTGTACGCCAACGGCCAGGCTGCGCTGGCCGAGCAGATGCTGCGCGACAGCCTGCGCGACCTGGGACGCAGCGAACGCCAACCCTGGTGGATGCTGTTCGACCTGGTGCAGGCCGAAGGACGCGAACAGGATTTCGACAGTATCGCGATCGACTACGCGAGCCATTTCGAAACCTCGCCGCCGGCCTATGCCGACCGCCGGCCGCTGGCCGGCGCGGCGCCGCCCGGCGCCGGCGTGGCACCGGTTGCGCACCTGGCGGGCATGCTCGATCCGGACCTTGCCGGCCGCCTGGAGGGGCTGTCGTCGCGCACCGGTTCGCCGCTGCGGCTCGATTTCGCCGGCATCACCGGCGCGACGCCCGATGGCTGCGCCGCCCTGCTGGCCGCCCTGCAGGCATTGCGCGCATCGCGCCGCGGCATCGTGCTGGCCGGCGCCGACACCTTGCTGGCGGTGCTGCGGCCGATGCTCGCGATCGGCGAGCGGGAAAGCGGGCCAGCGCCCTGGCTGCTGCTGCTCGAACTGCTGCAACTGCTCGACCGCGAAAAGGATTTCGAGGAAACGGCGATGGATTACTGCGTCACTTTCGAGGTCTCGCCGCCCTCCTTCGAAGCCTTGCCCGAGGCAGGCAGCGCCCGCACGGCGGGCAAGGCCGGGATGGCGGCCGGCCAGCGCTTCATGCTGCCGGCCGTCGTCGGCGGCGAGGTCAGGGAGCTGCTCGCGGCGATCGAAACGTATGCCGCCATCGACCCGGCCGGACCGGTCGTGCTCGACTGCACGCGGCTGGTGCGCATCGATTTCGCCGCCGCCACCGACCTGCACGCCTGCCTGCGCCGGCTGGCTCTCGATGGGCGCCGCATCGAGTTGCGCGAGCTGAACCATCTGGTGGCAGCGCTGCTGCGCCTGCTGAACTATGGCGACTGCGCGCGGCTCTACGCCTACACCTACTGACGAACTGCCGCGTTACCTGCCTCAAATTATCTTGCAATTTTGTGCAACACCCCCACTTGCGGAGGGCGAGTTAATCATGAGGTAGATATGGAACAATTTCACGGCACCACCATTGTGAGCGTACGCCGCGGCGCCCAGGTCGCCCTTGGTGGCGACGGCCAGGTTACGCTGGGCAACGTCGTCATGAAAGGCTCGGCGCGCAAGGTGCGCAAGCTCTATCAAGGCAAGGTCCTGTGCGGCTTCGCCGGCGCCACCGCCGACGCGTTTACGCTGCTCGACCGCTTCGAGGCGAAACTGGAAAAGCACCAGGGCAACCTGCTGCGCTCCTCGGTCGAACTGGCCAAGGACTGGCGCACCGACCGCATGCTGCGCCAGCTCGAAGCCATGCTGCTGGTCGCCGACCGCGAGACGACCCTGATCATCACCGGCAACGGCGACGTGCTCGAGCCCGAAGACGGCATCGGCGCCATCGGTTCCGGCGGCATCTATGCCCAGTCGGCCGCCAAGGCCTTGCAGGAAAATACCGAGCTGCCGCCCGCCGACGTCGTGAAAAAGGCGCTGACCATTGCCGGCGAGCTGTGCATCTACACCAACCTGTCCCACACCATCGAAACGCTGGACTGACCGGCGCGCACACCATGAACATGACCCCCCTCGAAATCGTTTCGGAACTGGACAAGCACGTCGTCGGCCAGGGCAAGGCCAAGAAGGCCGTCGCCATCGCCCTGCGCAACCGCTGGCGTCGCCAGCAAGTGGTGGAACCGCTGCGCCACGAGATCACCCCGAAGAACATCCTCATGATCGGCCCGACCGGCGTCGGCAAGACCGAGATCGCGCGCCGCCTGGCCAAGCTCGCCGACGCGCCCTTCATCAAGATCGAAGCGACGAAATTCACCGAGGTGGGGTATGTCGGCCGCGACGTCGACACCATCATCCGCGACCTGATCGACATCGGCATCAAGCAGACCCGCGCCAGCGAAATGAAGAAGGTGCGCCAGCGCGCCGAAGACGCGGCCGAAGACCGCATCATCGACATCCTGGTGCCGCCGGCGCGCGACTTCGGTTTCAACGTCAGCGCCGCGGCCGAGGCGAAGGAAGGCGACAGCACGCGCCAGACGTTCCGCAAGCGCTTGCGCGAGGGTGCGCTCGACGACCGCGAGGTCGAGATCGAGGTGGCCGACGCGGCGCCGCAAATGGAAATCATGGCCCCGCCCGGCATGGAAGAAATGACGGAACAGATCAAGTCGATGTTCGCCGGCGTCGGCGCGGCGCGCAAGAAGGCGCGCAAGATGAAGATCAAGGACGCGATGAAGGTGCTGGCCGAGGAAGAAGCGGCGCGCCTGATCAACGAAGACGAGATGAAGCAGAAGGCGATCCACAATGTCGAGAACAACGGCATTGTCTTTCTCGACGAGATCGACAAGATCGCCACGCGCTCCGAACACGGTGGCGCCGACGTCTCGCGCGCCGGCGTGCAGCGCGACCTGCTGCCGCTGGTCGAAGGCACGACGGTCAATACCAAGTACGGCATGATCAAGACCGACCACATCCTGTTCATCGCCTCGGGCGCGTTCCACCTGGCCAAACCGTCGGATCTGATTCCCGAGCTGCAAGGGCGCTTCCCGATCCGGGTCGAACTCGAATCGCTCTCGATCGACGATTTCAAGCGCATTCTTACCAGCACCGACGCCTGCCTGACGACGCAATACGAAGCGCTGCTCGGCACCGAGGGCGTGCAATTGAGCTTCTCCGAGGACGGCATCCACCGCCTGGCCGAGATCGCCTTTGCCGTCAACGAACGCACCGAGAACATCGGCGCGCGGCGCCTGTACACGGTCATGGAAAAGCTGCTCGAGGAAATCTCGTTCCATGCCAGCGACACGCAGGATAAACAGATCGCGATCGACGCGGCCTATGTCAACGAGCGGCTCGACCTGCTGTCGGCCAACGAAGACCTGTCGCGCTACGTGCTCTAGGATTTAGAGGAGAGAGGAACATGGCGAACAAGGCACTCGCGACGCGGCAAAAGATGATGTTGCGGGTTCAACCGGTGCAGCAATCGGCCAAACCGCGCAACCCGGTCGCGGCCCTGGCCAAGGCGCGCGCGGCCGGCGCCCATGCCAAGCCGCTGTCGACCGAACGCCAGGCGGCCAAGCAGCAGCTGAAAAAGGCGCCGCTGGCAACCGAAGACGACTGACCAGCCGGCAACCCGCCTGCCGGCTTGCCGGCCGTGGGGCAAGTCGATCATCGCGATCGGCCTGCCCCGCCCGCACGCCCGGGCGCAGGCATCGACGCGTCACGGGCGATGTCCGCCTTCGCACCGCATCCGGTAATACGCTTCCTGTCCCATGGCGCGCACCGTCTGCGACAGCTTGGCCGCCTCCGCCGCCGCCGCATTGACGGCGCTGAAGGCACTGGCACCGCCCTGCAGCTGCAGGATGGTCTGTTCCGCGTCCGGCCGGCCCGCCAGCGCCAGGCCGAAGGTCGCGGAGACGGCCAATTCGGCCGCCAGCGCCTCGGTGGTGGGCGCGGCGACGCCTGCGACCGCCGCTTCGGCCGCCGCGATCGCCGCGCGCGGCACCGCCAGCGTGCGCGCCGTTTCCATGTCGGTCGCGACCTTCACGAGGAAGGCCAGGGCGGCCTGGCTGCCCGACTTGTTGACCAGGTCGCCCAGGTGGATCAGGACCGCGTTCTTCGCATTGAACCTTGCCTGGCTGGCACGCACCGTGTGCATGAACTCGATCAGCGGCGCGACCGCCACTTCGCTGCCGATGAAGCAGAGCGTGGTCACGATCTCGGGCAGGAACTCTTCGTGCTGCTCCGGCTCGTCGACCAGCCATGCCAGCAGCTGCTTGGCGTCTTCCTCGGTATAGTGCGATGCCGCCTGGTAGGGCACGCCCTGGATCCAGTGCTGGGAAACGAATGCGCGCACATCCTGGGGCGGCGGGACCGCCACGCCCGGCGAGCAGCTCGACGGCGGCACGGCGCCGCTGACGGCGGCCGGGCCGGCCAGGAAACGCTCGGACTCGGCGGCGTTGACGACGTTGTGATCGCTGGCGATGCTGGGATACATGATGGCGCGCCTGTCGTCGGTGCGGTGGCCCAGGCCGGCGTTGTGGCCATATTCGTGCACCCAGAGTATGCCTTCCTGGTCGGGCGTGAAGCGCACGGCCGCCACGTTGACCGATGGGCTGCCGAGCGGGGCGCAGCCGATGATCGATCCGCCGGGACCGCCGCACCAGCGGATCGCCTGGACGAGCTTGATGCCGCTGCCCGCATCGAGCAGGGCGACCAGGTCGGCCTCGGTCTGGATCGTCCTGGGCACGGTGGGCGGCAATACCTGGACCGGTCCGTTGCGCACGAACTGGACCCGGGTCGCGATGTCCGAGGCCGAATCCGCGCTCTGGAGCGTGGCGCCCATGTCGCCCAGAATGCGGTCGGCGTCGGCGTCGCTCAAGGGAACGGTGTCGTGGCGCTGCACCGTGACCTGCACCTTGCGCCCCGTCACGCCGGCAGGGTTCATCACCAGGTAATCGGCGTACAGCGAAATAGCCGAGTCCCATTCGATATTTACCCAGATGTCGACGCCCCCGGCGCGCGGGGCCACGCTATGCACCGTGCAGCGCGCCGCCCCGACCAGCTTGCCGGCATCCGGCCCGCCCGCGGCGCCCTCGCCGACCGCGACGAACACCTGCGAGCGCGGATCGACTTCGGCCCAGTCCAGCTGGAGCATCCATTGGCCGCGGCGCAGGCCCCAGTCATGGCGATAGGTAATGCCGGCCCCGGCCGGCGCGGGCTGGAGCGCGTCCGCGCCCGGCAGCGGCCGCAGCGCCGATTGCCGCGCCTCCGCGAACGGGACTTCGTCCTGTCTGGCCTCTGCCGTGGCAATCATTTCGGGTGTACGAAAAGCGTTAGTTGACATGACGATCTCCATTCGACGCTGCGGGTGATGGGTGCGCCCGGCCCGCGCAGCGGCGCCCGGGGCGCATCGGGCCGCCAGGACCCAACCTGATGAATTTAATGGATGTGTTTCGATCCCGAGTGCGGTTTCGTCAAGTCGCGATGCAAGGCGGATCGGCCCGATCCTGACGCGACGCCTCGACAGCCGCAGGCCTGCCGCGCCCGGTTTCTTGCCCACTCGACCATTCGCCTGTACATTGACTGCCGCCCATTGCCGAGTACAGGAATGCCATGAGTTCTCCCGAGCTGATCGTCGACGTGCTGCGTGCCGAGCTGCGCGCGGCCAATCTCACCTATAAAACCCTGGCCGAGCGCATCGACATGAGCGAGTCGAGCGTCAAGCGCATGTTCGGCCAGAAGGACATGCCGCTGTCGCGCCTGGCGCAAATTTGCCAGGCGGCCGGGATTGCGCTGGAGGATGTACTGCGCCAGGCGGCCGACGCGCGGCCGCGGCCCGACGCCTTGACCTTGCCCCAGGAAACCTCGCTCGTCGCCAAGCCGCGCCTGCTGCTGGTGGCCATCTGCTGCCTCGGCTACTGGAGCATGGAACAGATCGTCGACACCTACCGGCTGACCCCGGCCGAATGCGTTGGCTGCCTGGCCGAACTCGACCGGCTGGGCATCATCGACCTAAGGCCGCTGAACCGCTACACGCTGCGGGTCTCGAACGCCTTCCACTGGTTGCCGGACGGTCCGGTGCAGCATTATTTCCGCGAACAGATCGTACCCGATTATTTTGCGGGCCGTTTCGACGGCCCCGGCGAGACGCTGATGTGCTTGCCGGCACGGCTGTCGCCGGGCAGCGCGGCCGAGCTGGCGCACAAGATTCACCAGTTGGCGGGCGAGTTGACGCGGCTGCACCGCAAGGACCGGCGCCTGCCGGCGGACGAGCGGGAGGGAATGACCTTGCTGGTGGGATTGCGCTCGTGGGAGTTCAAGGCATTCACGGCCTTGCGGCGCTGAGCCGGGGCGAGACCGGCCGCGCGGGCGCTTCGGTTCAGCGCACGGGCGGCGCGTCGCCGCTGACGGGGCTGCCCATCGAGCGGGTCGGGGGCGGCATTTGCACTTGGTTCGGCGGCGGCGCGACGTCGGCCGGCGGACCTTCCTGCGGCGGTTCCTGCCCTTGCGGCACGACCGGGTTGACTTCGCCCGGCGGCGGCGGGTTTTGCACGGCGCCGGGCGCCGTCTGCGGTTCGCCCGCCGGCATGGCGCCGGCCGGCGCGACGGCCGGGCTGGCCGGCTGCGGCGAGGCCATCGGCGGCACGGGGCTGCCGGACAGGGCGATGGCGGGCTTGGTGTCGACCGCCAGGTCGATGCGTTTCACGACGCCGCCTTCGGAGAGCATGACGTAGCGCGGATGCACTTCGCTGATGCGCACGCCCGGTGCCAGTTCGCGCCCCACTTTCAGCGCTTTGGGCGGCTGGCCGTCGGCCACGATGATGGCGGCACTGTCGCGTCCGGCGGCGATGATGCCGGTCAGCTGGTAGTTGGTGGCGACGTTCGCCACCGGCTGCCCGCCGAAAAGCGTGGCGGCGGCATCGGGCGCAGGCTCGGGCAGGCTGGCCGGCGCCGCCGCGGCGATCGGCCGTTGCTGCGGCTTGTACAGCTGCATCCCCCAATAGGTGGCGGAAACTGCCAGGAAGACCAGGGCAAGCAGGGTGAAAAGGAGAGGCAGACGCTTCATCGGATTCCTTGTTAGCGCACCAGCTGGTTGATTTCAATGATCGGCATCAAGACCGCCAGCACGATCAGGAGCACCACCAGGCCCATCGCCAGGATCAGCACCGGTTCGAGCAGGCCGGCAATGGTCAGCGTGCGGCGTTCGAGGTCGGCCTGCTGCGAATTGGCCGCCCGCTCCAGCATCGCCGGTAATTCACCGGTAATTTCTCCGGCGCGGATCATGTGCACCAGCATCGGTGGAAAATGTTTTTGCACCGATAGCGCACGTGCCAGGCTGACGCCCTCGCGCACGCTGGCCGTTGCCTGTTCGACCAGGTCGCGCATGGCGACGTTCGACAAGGTGTCGCGGCTGGTGTCGAGCGCGCGCAGGATCGGCACGCCCGAGCCGGTGGTAATGGCCAGCGTGCTGGCGAAACGCGCCGTGTTCAGGCTACGCTCGAATTTGCCGTACACGGGCGCGGTCAGCAGCCAGGTATGCCAGCGCAGTTTCAGGGCCGGGTTCAGCAGCGCCCGGCGCCAGGCGAACCAGGCCGCCACGAGCGCGATGCCCATCACGATGCCCCAGTCGCGCATGAAATTCGACACGCCCAGCATCATGACCGTCAGTAAAGGCAGCTTTTGCTTGGTATTGGCGAACACCGAGACGATCTGCGGCACCACATAGGTGAGCAGGAAAATCACGATGGCGAACGCGACCACGGTGACGATGGCCGGATAGGTGAATGCCAGGCGCACCTTTTGCACCAGCGCGTTGCGGCGCTCGATATAGTCGGCCAGGCGCGAGAGCACGCGCGCCAGTTGGCCGATCTGTTCACCCGACGAGACCAGGCCGCGGAAGATCGGATCGAAATCGCGCGGGTGATGCGACAGCGCGTCGGAAAAGGCGATGCCGCCGATGACTTCCGAACGGATCGAGGCGATCAGGTCGCGCAGGTAGGGCTTTTCGGCCTGTTCCAGCAGGGCCGTGAACGCCTGTTCGAGCGGCAGCCCGGCTTCGAGCAGGCTGGCCAGCTGGCGCGTAAACAGCGCCAGTTCGACTTGCGACAGGCGCTCGCCGAAGCCGCGCGAACGCGTCACGCCGGCGGCGTCGACCTGGGCCGTGATCGCTTCCACGTTCAGCGGCGTCAATCCCTGCACGCGCAGGTCGGAGCGCGCCGCGCGCGGACTGTCGGCATTGACCACGCCTTTTTTCGTGGCGCCGCCCGCATCGACGGCTTCGTAACGGAATGCCGGCATCGTCAGTCCTTGGTCACGCGCAGCAACTCGGCCTGCGTGGTAATGCCTTCATGCAGCCAGCGTTCGCCGTCTTCGCGCATGGTGCGCATGCCGCTCGCCTGCGCCGCCGCGCGGATGTCCGCTTCCGAGGCCTGGTTGTGGATCTGGGCGCGGATCGCCTCGGTCGTCTCGAGCAATTCGTAGACGCCGACGCGGCCGTGGTAGCCGGTGTGGCCGCAGCGCTCGCAGCCGACGGCATGCCAGTGCACGCCATCGCTCTTCTTGCATTGCGGGCAGAGCTTGCGCACCAGGCGCTGCGCCATGACGCCCAGCAGCGAGGACGACAGCAGGAAGGGCTCGATCCCCATGTCCAACAGGCGGGTGACGGCGGCGGCGGCATCGTTGGTGTGCAGGGTCGCCAGCACCAGGTGGCCGGTGAGCGAGGCTTGCACGGCAATTTGCGCCGTTTCCAGGTCGCGGATCTCGCCGATCATGATCACGTCCGGGTCCTGGCGCAGGATCGCGCGCAGGGCTTTTGCAAACGTCATGTCGATGCGCGCGTTGACCTGGGTCTGGCCGACGCCGTTCAGGTCGTACTCGATCGGGTCTTCCACCGTCATGATGTTGGTGGTCGAGGCGTTCAGGCGCGACAAGGCGGCGTACAGGGTCGTCGTCTTGCCGGAACCGGTCGGGCCGGTGACGAGCACGATGCCGTGCGGCTGGTTGATGAGTTTGTCGAACTGCGGCAGCAGGTCCGCGCTCATGCCCAGGTGCGACAGGTCGAGCCGTCCCGCTTCCTTGTCGAGCAGGCGCAGCACGGCGCGCTCGCCATGGCCGGTCGGCAAGGTCGAGACGCGCACGTCGACCGGCTTGCCGCCGATGCGCAGCGTGATGCGGCCATCCTGCGGCAGGCGTTTTTCGGCGATGTCGAGCTGCGACATGATCTTGATACGCGAAATGAGCGAGGCGTGGATACCCTTCCTTGGACGCACGATGTCACGCAGGGTGCCATCGATGCGAAAACGTACGACCGACGTTTGCTCGAAAGGTTCGATGTGAATGTCGGAGGCGCCTTCGCGCAGCGATTGCGTGAGCAGCGCGTTGATCATGCGGATCACGGGCGCGTCGTCGGACGATTCGAGCAAGTCTTCGATTGCCGGCACGTCCTGCAACAGGCGCGTGAGGTCGAGGTCGGCATCGAATTCGTCGGCGACCTGGTTGGCGTCGCCGCCGGCCGAGGCGTAGGCGGCGGCGATGGCGTCGTCGAGCTCGCCGCGCTCGAGGCGGCGCAGCGCGATCCGGCCGAAACGGCGCGACACCTCGGCGATGGCGGCCGGCGGCGTCGCGCTGGAGACCAGCACTTCGACGCTCTGCCCGGCGACCTGCCCAGCATCGTCGCCGGTGCGCGCCAGCACCCCGTGGTCGCGGGCGAAGGCGTAAGGCAACAGGTTGGTCATGATCGGATCACTTCCGGTTCGGCGGCGTCACCGGCCGGAACTCAGGCACGGGCGCCTGGCTGGGCTGGGTCGATTGCGGCGCGCGCGGCTGGGTGGTGCCGGCGCCGGTGGCCGCGCCCGGACGGGCGGTGATCGGCGCCGGCGGCGGCATCGTCGCCATCGTGCCGCCGATCGGCGGCTGGCCGTTGGTCAGCGGCGGCAAGGCCGGAGAACCCAGGTTGCGCATCAGGATCGTATCGTCTTGCGAACGGGTCTCGGCGCCGAGCGCACGCATGTATTCGTAGCGGTCGAGCGAAATGCTGTTGTTCTGCTCCTTGCTGCGCACCACCACCGGGCGCAGGAAGACCATCAGGTTGGTCTTGTTGCGGGTACGGTTGCGGTACTTGAACAGGTTGCCCAGCACCGGGATGTCGCCCAGGCCGCGCACTTTTTCTTCGCCGTGGTCTTCGTTGTCGGAAATCAGGCCGCCCAGCACGATGATCTGGCCATCGTCGGCCAGCACATTGCTTTCGATGGCGCGCACCGTGGTCACGATGCCCTCGGCACGGATCACCGAATTATCGATGCCCGAGTTCTCGTGGTAGATCGACAGCTTGATCACGCCGCCTTCGGAAATTTGCGGACGCACCTTCATCAGCAGGCCGATGTCCTTGCGGTCGACGGTCTGGAAGGGATTGTTCGCCCCGCTGCTGCCCGTCGTGAACGAACCGGTGATGATCGGAATATTCTGGCCCACCTTGATCGTTGCCAGCTCGTTATCGAGCGTGATCATGTTCGGTGTCGACAAGATGTTGGCGGCGCCTTCGTTTTCAAGCGCACTGGCCACCGCGCCCAAGCCGAGCTCGCCGTTGATCTGCTTGAAGATGCCCAGGGTCAGGCCCGGCAGCGAAGGAAGCGAGCTCTCCCCGGCGAGACCGCTACGGGCGGCGGCGGCAAGATTGATGAGGTTGTTGCTGGCATTCGAATTGAACGACTGGATGCCGCCGATGCGGTACTTGCTGGCGTCGGTGCCCGACAAACCAAGCCATTGCACGCCGAATTCGGACGCCTTTTGCGAATTCATTTCCACCACCAGGGCTTCGATATAGACCTGGGCACGGCGCACGTCGAGCTGGTCGATGACGCCGCGCAGGTTGCGGTAGATCGCGTCCGGCGCGGTGATGATCAGGCTGTTGGTCGAGGCATCGGCCTGGATGAAGCCGGACCCCTGGCTGCCGCCGGCGCCGCCGGCGCCCGCCTGGCCCTGCTGGCCGAAGGTGCCGCCCGCGGCGCCGCCACCCATGCCGCCTTGCTGGCCTTGCTGACCGCCCAGGCCGCCACCCGCGCCGCCCTGGGCGCCGGCCTGGATCGTGCCGCCGGATGTGCCCTGCTGCTGCACGGACAGCGCCGCCGCATCCTGCGACACGACCGCGCGCAGCGTTTGCGCGACCTTGCTGGCGTCGGCGTTTTTCAGGTAGACGACGTGGATGTTGCCCTTCTCCGTCGTTGCCTGGTCGAGCTTGGCGATCAGCGATTTCGCCAGGTTGGCGCGCGCCTGCGAGGGCGCCCGCACGACGACCGAATTGGTGCGCGCATCGGCGAGGATGGTAACGCGGCCGGAGTCGCCGCCGGCGGCCGGCTCCATCAGGCGCTGGACCAGGGTCGCGATGTCGCTGGCGATGCCGTTGCGGATCGGCACCACGTCGAGGTCGGCCGCCACCGGGGCGTCGAGCGCGGCGATGATGCGCGACAGGCGGCGCAAATTGTCGGCGTAGTCGGTGATGACCAGGCTGTTGTTGCCCGGATTGGCCATGATCGAATTGTTGGGCGAAATGAGCGGGCGCAGCACGGCCGTCAGGTTGGCCGCCGATTCGTAGGACAGGTGGAAAATCTGGGTCGCGATCTGGTCGCCCTGCACGCGCGTGCCGCGCTTGCCGACATAGGTCGGCGAGGATTGCAGTTTCGCTTCCGCTTCCGGCACCACCTTGGCATAGCCTTCGCCGGTGGTGACGACGGCAAAGCCCTGCAGGCGCAGGGCCGACGTGAGCAAGCCGAAGGCCTGGCTCTTGGTGAGCGACTTTTCCGACACCAGGGTCAGCGTGCCTTTCACGCGCGGGTCGACGACGAAAGTCATGCCCGTGTAGTGGCCGACGGCCTTGATCACCGATTCGATGTCGGCGTTGACGAAACTGAGGGCGGCGGAATTTTCCTGGGCAAAGGCCGGGACCGGCGGCAAGGCCGCGGCCACCGCGCAGGACAGCATGACGCCGGCCGCAAGGCGACGCAAGACCGGGCGCAAGGTCGGGAATGCGGGGGTGCTGCGGGAAGTTGTTTTCATTATCTGAACTCTAATGCGATTATGTTTTTACCGTTCACCATGCGGCGCTGGCCAAGGAGATTGAGCATATTTCCCAAAGTCTCTTCATAGCCATCGGCGGCCGACGCCTGACCCGAAAAACGCAGGCGTCCATTCTGCAACGTTCCATTGCCCGACAATAGCAAGGCGCCGCGCACCGTGCGCAGCACCAGGTCGGCTTGCTGGCCGCGCCAGTCCATCACCATCTCGTAGCTGCCCAGCGGCTTGATCGGCGCCATGCGCGAGCCCATGTCGTTCATCGACAGGGTCGTGCGTCCGGTCACCGCCACGCTGCCGGGCTGGCGCGCCAGGTCGAGCCGGTTCCATGACAGCCGGATCACGCCCGAGGGCACCAGCGTGTTGAGCGGTGCACCCAGCCCGGCCAGGCCTTCGGCCGGCAACAGCAATTGTCCTTCGCTCACTTGCCACTGCGACCAGTTGCCGCTGATTCGCACCGGCTGCACCAGCGCCTGCGGGTTTTCCAGGGCCATGTCGACGCGCCCGAACAGGATCAGTGGCGACAGGCGCCAGTTAAAGCGCCCTGGCAACAACGGCGTGACCGCACCACCCTCGCCCGGCGCCCCGCCCACAAAGGCTGAGCCGTGCCAGAGCGTACCTTGCGCATCCCCGAGAGTCAAACGGCCGCCGGTCTGGCGTTCCACCATCGTGCCGAGCCAGCTGGCCGGCAGGAAGACGCCCACCGTCAGCGCGATCGCCAGGGCGAGCACGACCAGCAACCCGAGGCCGCGCCTCATCGGGCGCCGGTCCCGTTGTCCTGGCGTAGCGTCAGGTTGGCGTCGACTTGCCCGAGTGGATCTTGCGCGGTAAAACTGCCTTCCTGGACGGCGATCCGGTTCTCGCGGCGCTGGGCGTCGAGCCAGGAGACCAGGTTGGCGAACGACACCCCGGTCACCTGCAAGCGCGCGAATTCGCCGGTCAGCGTGAGCGAACCGGGCGTGATGCCGCGCGCGCTCAAGCTCGCCAGCAGCGTCTCGCGCGTCATCGGCGTCACCGGCACCGGCGCCTGGCCGGCCAGCGCGCGCGCCTGGTCGGCCATGCTGGCGAGCTGGGCCGCCTGTTGACGCAGCTCAGGAAGCGAGCGCTGCAACCGCGCACGGCCCTCGACTGCGGGCTCGACCAGGCCGGTGTACGCCAGCGCCAGAAAGACGACGCCGAAACCGGCGGCCAGGTAGCGGCGCTCCTGCTCGCTGCGTGCGATCCAGTACCCGGTGGCGCGTTCGCGCGCCCGGCCGTAGATGTTGACCAGACTCATGGCTTCGCTCCCGTGCTGCGCACCACCCAGTTATCGGCTGCGGCCGCTTCCAGCGTCAGGCTGCGCGCCGATAGCGCCGCCTGCAGCTGGCGCACTGTGGCGGGGTCGACCGTTTCAGGTTTGACCCGCACCCGCAGTGCGCGTTCCTTGTATTCGATTGAGCTAATTCCTGGCGGACGCGGCAATTCCCGGCTTGCGTCGCCCAGGGCGCCGGCAAGATAGATGAATTCGTCGGCGCCGATCTGGCCGCTGCCGGACTGGGCGCGCGCGATGCCCTGGCGCATCTGTGCCACCGGGTCCACCATCGGCTGGTTCGGATACACCGACTGGAAGGTTTGCGCCATCTGCTTGCGCACGGCCTCGGCCTCCCCGCGCAGGCGCAGCCATTCGATATTGATGCCGGCCAGGTTCACCACCACGCCCAGGAAGGCGAGCGCGATCGGCACGCGCCAGCGGCGCCAGTCGGTCTGGCGGGCGCCGGCCGCGCCCAGGCCCGGCACCAGGTCGAAGCTGCTGCTCTTCGCGCCCGCGATCCAGTGCGCCCAGTCGTCGGCTTCGAGGGTCGTGCCTGGGCCGGCCTCGGCCAGCAGCACGCCGAATTCGCCGAGTTGCTCGCGCGGCACATACAGGGTCAATGGGGCGTCGCCGGCGAGTGCGCGCGCCGTCTGCAGGGCGCTGGCCGGATTGGCGTCGAGCGCCAGGCCGAGGCCGCTGTATTGGCTCTGGCGCAGCAGCAGTTCGCCGCCGTTCAGGGCCGCGCCGACGCCGCCCGGCTGGAGCGGCAGGCATAGCTGCCCCGGCAGGGCGGAAACGGCGCGCGCGCCCTGGGCCAGCAGCGTGCGTACCAGCGGCTCGAGCCAGTCGCGCGCCACCACGGCCACCGGCCGCGTGCCGTCGCCCGCGGGCGGGCCGGCCACCAGCACGCAATCGTTGGGGTCGCCCAGGATATGTTCTTCGACCAGGCCAGGCAGCGCGGCGCGCAGGCGCGCGCCGGTCAGCGGCGGCATCGCCAGCGACAGCAGGTTGACGTCGGTGCCGGCCAGCAGCAGCACGACGCGGCGGCTGGCGGCAACGACATCGGTCAGGCTGCGCAGCACGCTTTCGCCCTGCTGCTCGATGGTGCCGCCGTCACCGACGACGGCAAAACGGCAGGGCGCGCCTTCGCCCTCTGCGCGCGCCGGATGCCGGATATAAAGTGTAGTCAAACCGTCTCGCTTTCTTTTAATTTTGACGAACCCACACGACCTTGACGCCGGTACCGATCTGGCCGGTACGCTGGATCAGCGACTGCGCATTCAATGCCGCGCGGTCCAGTCGGATCCGGCTGTTGACGAGGAACCAATTGCTTTTCACGTCCAACGACCCGGGCACCGGAGTGCGGCCGGCAATCTCGCTTTCGAACTTGGCGAGCGCGTCCCACGGCACGTTGCGGCGGCGCGCCAGCAAGGCATTCGCCTCGGACAGCGAAAACTTCGGAATCACCGCCGCCAGTACTTCGGCTGGCGCCGTGTTCACGTTGACCGGCGTGGGCACGGGCAACACGATGACATACGGACGCAGCTTTTCCAGTATTTCCGGCGTCATGCCGCGCACCGCCAGCAAATCCTCCACGTCGAGGAATTTCATCGGCGTGCCCAGGCCCGCGCGCGAGACTGCCTGCGTCGGGACCGCGTCGAGCGCGCCGCCGCCCGCGCCGTCGCCGTCGCCAGCCGCACCGGCGCCATCCGCGGCCGCGCCCGCATCCGGGTTGCCACCGTCGCTCGGATCGCTCTGCTGGCCGCCCACATCCTGGCCCGTGATCGGGTCGACCGCGCCGGCCGGCCGGATCAGCGGTTCGCTGCCGGCAACCAGGTTGGCCGCCGTTTGCGCCAGGGATGGGTTGATCTGCAAATTGCTCAGCAGGCGCTGGAAAATCTCGAGATGCGCCTTGTTGATGCGGTTGTTCAAGACCAGATTGCGCAGATTGTAACGCGAGGTGGCGTCCACGATGTTGCCGGAAAGACTGGCATCGAACACTTCGCCTTCGACCCGCTCGCGCTCGATGTACTGGTCGAGCCGGGTTTCGGCCAGCGGCGTGGCCCAGACCTGGGTCAGCGCCGTGTACTGGTTGGTGTAGGCGTCCTGGCGCAGCACCAGGGTCGACCAGTCGAGCGCGCCGCGCAGGATCCAGCGCGTCTGCAAGTGCAAGCGCTGGTTTTCCATCGAGCGCACTTGCACCTGCTGCTGCCAGAACAGGCTGGCGACGATCGAAATCGCCAGCGTGGTCAGCAGCAAGGCGGTAATGACGGCCACGCCGCGCTGGCGCCGCCGGGACCGGCCGAGGTGGCGTGGAAGCGGCATCAGATGCTCCCCAACAGGAACGACTTCGTAAGCGGCTGCGGGAAGTTGCGCACCGCCAGCACCACCTGCAGCCCGGTGATGGCGCTGGGCACGCCGCCCTGGACGGTGGCGACCGGCTGCTGTTGCCAGCCATTGTTTTGCCAGACGAGCACACCCATCGACTGCACGCCGCCCTGCAGGATCACCGGCGGGGTCGGATCGATATCGCTGATCGAGGCCTGCCACAGCGCATCGAGCTCGACCAGGTCGCGGGTCGTGTTCGATTCGCGCCGCATCAGCTGGCCATTGACCAGGCGGTAGGCGATCACTTGCAGGCGCGCCGGTTCGTTTTCATTGAACACGGTGCGCACCAGGGTCAGGCGGTTGTCGGCCTGCAGCAGGAAAGGACGGCTTCCGAGCAGCGTGGCATCGGCCGCATGCTCGCAGTCGCTTTGCATCTGGGCAAAGGCGAGCTGCATGCCGCGCGTCATTTCCATTTGCTCGGTCAACGCCACCCGGGCGCGCACGATGCCATCCAGGCCGCGCCAGCCGAGCACGGCCACCATGGCGAGGATGCCGATCGCCACCAGCAGTTCGACCAGCGTGAACCCGCGTGCGCGCTTCATCAGGTCGGCCTCAGGACGAGTTGGATCAGTTTCAGGATGCGCCGTTCCGGATTGTCCATGTCGAAGACCGACACTTCCACGCGGCGCAGCTGGGGATTCGGGCTGACCAGGACTTCCTCCTGGCACATCAGGCGCAGGTCGGCCTGGCCGCAGGCATAGCTGCGCTTGCCGACTTCGGGAAATTCGCGGTTCAGGCGAATCTGCACGAGGCGGTTCTCGGCCGACCAGGTCGCCATCATGGCCGCGCGCAGGCCGGCCCCGTTCGAGGCCAGGCTGCCGACGGCGCGCAGGCCGGCAGCCAGCGCGGTGCCGACGATGACGAGCGCCACGAGCACTTCGAGCAGGGTGAAGCCGGAGGATGGACGTGGACGGCTCACTGCGGCGCTCCCGGTTCGACGACCGTGAAATGGCCGACGCCGTCGGCGCGGATGGCGACGCTGTTGTCGCCGCTGGCCAGGGTCAGCACGAAGGGCTTGTCGACCGGTTCGCGGCCGAAGGTCACGCGCATGGTCTCGCCGCCGCCGATGCCGGCCGCGGGCGGGTCGAGCAACAGGCGCACGGGCGCGTTCTTGAACGGCCGCTCGCGCAACAAATCGTCCTGGGTGACGGGATTCCAGCCGGTGTCGTTGCGCACCATGAAGCGGTAGCGCTCGGGCGTGGCTTCGAAGGCGACCTGGCGGTTGCGCACGATGGCTTCGTCGCGCGCCAGCTGCAGCAGCAGGGTCAGGCGTTTCGCCTCGTTCTCGAGGTCCTGGCGCGGGCTCGGGATGGCATTGAGCGAGGCCATGCCGAGCGTGATGCCGATGATGACCATCACGACCAGGATCTCCACGAGCGTGAAGCCGTCGGCCCTGCGCGGCGGCGCGGCGCCAGCCATGCGATCTTATCCCTGCCAGGAGCCGACGTCGGCGTCTTCGCCCTCGCCGCCAGCCTGGCCGTCGGCGCCGAACGAGAAGATGTCGACTTCGCCATGCAGTCCGGGCGACAGGTATTGGTAGGAATTGCCCCAAGGATCCTTGGGCAGCTTCTCGACATAGCCGCCATCCTTCCAGCCATTGGCCGACGGGCCCGAGGTCGGTTTCGTCGTCAGCGCCGCCAGGCCTTGTTCGGTGGTCGGGTAGCGCTGGTTATCCAGCTTGTACAGTTTCAACGCTTGCATCAGGGTGGCGATGTCGGTCCTGGCCGCGACCACGCGCGACTCGCCTGTACGACCCAGCAATTTCGGCACGACGAGCGCGCCCAGGATGCCGATGATGACCACGACAACCATGATTTCAACGAGGGTGAAGCCGCGTGCGAGACGCCGGCCAATTGCACGGTGCGAAACGATCTGCATAGTCAATCTTGGAAAGGTGGATCGGAACAAGCGCGCGTGGCGCTCTCCTTAGTATAAGGCCGAATGGCGGCAGCGACTACCCGCGGCGGTGCGCCATTGTATTGCAGAGCAAATCCTGCTGCAGTTTCAGGCGTGCGCGAGCCTTTCCCGGCAAACAGGACACGCCGGATTGCGCGCCGCCTTGAACTCGGTCCAGGCCATGGCGCGCCCGTCGAGCATCAAGAGACGCCCGGCCAGCGGCGTGCCGAGCTGAAGGATGAGTTTCAAGGCCTCGGCCGCCTGGACCGCGCCGACGATGCCGACCAGGGGCGCGAAGACCCCCATCGTGCTGCATGCGACATCCTCGAAACCACTGTCCTCGGGAAAGATGCAGGCATAGCAGGGACAGTCGGCATGGCGCATGTCGAACACCGACAGTTGCCCGTCAAAACGGATCGCCGCGCCCGCCACCAGCGGCACGCGGGCCGCCACGCAGGCGCGGTTGAGGGCATGGCGGGTAGCGAAATTGTCGCTGCAATCGAGCACGACCGAGGCGCCGCGCACCAGCTCGCGCAGGCGCCCTGCGTCGGCGCGTTCGCACAGGGCGCTGACCGTGACATCCGGGTTGATCGCGGATAAAGCCCGGCGGCCGGACTCGACCTTCGGCAAGCCGATGCGTTCGGTCGTGTGCATGACCTGGCGCTGCAGGTTGGTCAGGTCGACGGCGTCGTCGTCGACCAGCGTGATGTGGCCGACGCCGCTGGCCGCCAGGTACATCGCCGCCGGCGAACCGAGGCCGCCGGCGCCGATGACGAGCGCATGCGCCGCCAGCAGGCGGGCCTGGCCTTCGATGCCGATCTCGTCGAGCAGGATGTGGCGCGAGTAGCGCAGCAGCTGGGTGTCGTTCACGTGGTGGTCGCGGGCGCGGACGGCATCGGGTCACGGGCAAGCGTGTACCCGGCTAAAGCCGCCCACTGTGCCGGTTATTTCTTCGAGCCCTTCAGCTCCGGTGGTTTGATTTCGCTCCCCGGCAATTCCTTCGGCGCAGGCGGCGTCGCGTCGGCCGCTTCGGCACTGGCGGCTTTCACCGGCAAGCCCTTGAAATGGTTCAAGGCCTGGGCCAACTGGAAATCGTCCTTGCCGCCCAGTTCGAGCGGTTTGCGGTTTTTCAGCAGGGCCAGCGCGCGCTGCTTCTGTTCGGCGCTGTCGCGGGCTTCCTTGGCGGGCGTGGCCGGTTTTTCGTTTTCTCCGGCCAGGTGGCGCTGCAGGTCGACTTCGCGCACGCGCAAGGCATTCAAGCCGTCGCCTTCGGCCGTTTCCTCGACTTTTACGTCGGGCACGATGCCGGTGGCCTGGATCGGCCGGCCCTTGGGCGTGTAGTAGCGCGCCGTGGTCAGTTTGATGGCCGTATCGGCCGACAGCGGGCGCAGCGTCTGCACCGAGCCCTTGCCAAAAGTCTGGCTGCCCATCACGATGGCGCGCTTGTAATCCTGCAAGGCACCGGCGACGATTTCCGATGCCGAGGCCGAGCCGCCATTGACCAGCACCACCATCGGCACGGTTTTCAGGGCGGCCGGCAATGTCGCCAGCGGATCGGCGCCGCGCGGCGCATAGAATTCACGGCGGCCATAGAAGAGCTGGTTCGAACTGGGCAACTGTCCCTTGGTCGAGACGATCAATTCTTCCTTCGGCAGGAAGGCGCTCGAGACGCCGATCGCGCCCGGCAGCAAACCGCCCGGATCGTTGCGCAGGTCGAGCACCAGGCCCTTGATGTTCGGGTTCTCGGCGTACAGGGCCGCCGTCTTGGTGGCGAGCTCGTCGAGCGTGGCTTCCTGGAACTGGCTGATACGCACCCAGGCGTAACCGGGTTCGACCATCTTGGCCTTCACGCTCAGCACGCGGATTTCCTCGCGCGTGACCGGCACCACCCAGGGACGGTCTTCGCCACGGCGGGCAATCGTCAGCGTCACCTTGCTGCCGGGCTTGCCACGCATTTTCTTGATGGCTTCGTCGATCGACAAGCCCTTGACCGGCACGTTGTCGATGCGGGTGATGAGATCGCCGGCCTTGATGCCGGCACGGTAGGCCGGCGAATCCTCGATCGGGGAAACGATTTTCACGTAGCCGTCTTCGGCGGCCACTTCGATGCCGACGCCGACGAATTTACCTTGCACGCTTTCGCGCATCTCGCGGTAGGACTTCTGGTCGAGGTAGACCGAATGCGGGTCGAGCGCGGCGACCATGCCGCCGATGGCATCGGACAAGAGTTTCTTGTCCTCGACCGGCACCACGTAATCGCTCTTGATCAGGCCGAAGACATCGGCCAGCTGGCGCAGTTCGTCCAGCGGCAGCGGGCTCGCTTCACCTTTCTGGGCCCAGGCCGAGACCTGCACCGTCAGCGCCACGCCGGCCACCATGCCGAGACCGACCAGCCCCATGCTTTTCACTGTGTTGCTCATCGCTGCCCCTAGAATTTGACCCAGCTTGCCGGATCGAAGGCTTTACCCAGATGCCTGAGTTCAAAGTATAGCCCCGATTCTTCGTTACCGCCGGTGTTGCCCGCGCTCGCAATCGGCTCGCCCGCCCGCACCGCGTCGCCCAGGCGTTTCAGCAGGGTCTGGTTGTTGGCATAGATCGACAGGTAGCTGCCCCCGTGGTCGATGATGATCAGGTTGCCGAAGCCGCGCATCCAGCCCGAGTGCACCACGCGGCCCACGGCCACCGAGCGTACTTCGGTGCCTTCCGGCGCCTTGATGAACATGCCTTTCCAGCTCGGACCGTCGCCGCCGCGCTTGGCGCCGAAACGCGCCGCGATGCTGCCGCTGATCGGCGCAGCGAGGCGGCCCTTCATGGCGGCAAACGCGCCGGCCGGGGCCGCGGGCGCCAGCGAAATGTCGGGCGTGCGCTCGACCGGCTGGGCCTGCTCGGCCACCTTCGGTTCTTCCGGTTCCGGCGGCAGCGGTTTGGGCGCCGGCTTGCCGGCCTTGGCCGCTTCGCGCGCCAACCGGTCGCGCTCGGCCTTGGCCTCGGCGCGCGCCAGTGCCCGCGCTTTCGCGGCCGCTTCGGCCTCGAGCCTGGCCTTGGCACGGGCGGCGGCCAGCGCTTCCTGGCGCTTGCGTTCGGCCTCGGCTTGTTCGCGGATCAGGCGCGTCAATTGATCGACCAGGCCGCTCATGCGCTGCTCGTCGCGCTGCAGGCTGTCGGCCTGCTTGCGTTGGACCACCAGCTTGCTCGACAGTTCGCCGAGCAAGGCGGCGCGCCTTGCCTTTTCTTTTTCGAGCACGCTTTTCTGGTCGCGCTGCTCCTGGGCGATTTCCTCGAGCTCGACCTTGGCGTTCTCGACCTTCTCGCGGTTGTCCTCGACTTGCGCCAGGTTCGCATTCAGCGAGGCCAGCAGTTTCGCCTGGGCCTGCGATACATAGGCCATCATCTGCAAATCGCGGTTGATCCGGTTCGGGTTATCGCCTGACAGCAGCAGTTTGATGCGGTCTTCATTGCCGGCCACATAGTGCTCGCGCAAGAGGGCAGACAATTGTTTCTTTTGACTAACAATTGTTTGTGCCAGGCGCTCCTGCTCGGTCGCCAGGTCTTGCAGGCGCACATTGGTTTCCAGGGTTTCCTGGGACAGGTCGCGCAGGGCACGGTTGGCGTCCGAAATTTTTTCTTCCGACTCGGCCAGGGTGTCGGCCACGTCCTCTTTTTCGCTCTCGGTGCGGCTGATTTCTTTTTTCAGCGCCGTGAGCTTTTGCTGGATACCGGCGCGCTGGGCTTCGGCAGCCGCTTTTTGACGGCTGCGTTCGGTTGGCTTGGCGGCCACGGCCGACCCTGCCACCGACAGGGCCAGCAAGCCGCACAGCAAGATGCCGGCGGCCGACTTCTCGATAGGAAAACGCAAGACTTACTTTGCCTTCCCTTGGTTCGCCACGGCCGCCACCGCCGCGGCGATCGCGTCCTGGTCGCCCAGGTAGTAGTGGCGGATCGGCTTCAGGTTTTCGTCGAGCTCGTAGACCAGCGGCTGGCCGTTGGGGATGTTCAAGCCGACGATGTCGGCGTCACTGATGTTGTCGAGCATCTTGATCAGGGCGCGCAGGCTGTTGCCGTGGGCCGAAATCAGGATTTGCTTGCCGGCGCGAATGGCCGGTGCGATCTCGTCGTCCCAGGCCGGCATCACGCGCGCGACGGTGTCCTTCAGGCATTCGGTCAGCGGAATGCTCGTCTTCGGCAAGCCGGCGTAGCGCGGGTCGCTGAAGGAGGCACGCGGGTCGTGTTCGTCGAGGGCCGGCGGCGGCGTGTCGTAGCTGCGGCGCCAGACCAGCACCTGCTCGTCGCCGTACTTGGCGGCCGTCTCTCCCTTGTCCAGGCCTTGCAGGGCGCCGTAGTGGCGCTCGTTCAAGCGCCAGTCGTTCTTGATCGGCAGGTACATCTGGTCCATTTCATCGAGCGCCAGCCAGAGCGTGCGGATCGCGCGTTTCAGGACCGAGGTATAGGCCAGGTCGAAGGCGAAACCGGCGTCGCGCAACGCGCGGCCGGCGTTCCTGGCTTCGTCGATGCCCTTGTCCGTCAGGTCGACGTCGACCCAGCCGGTAAAACGGTTGGCCAGGTTCCAGGTGGATTCGCCGTGGCGCATGAATACGATTTTGTACATAAGCTCTTCTATCAAAAAATTGCAAAAGGGTGACTCGCGACGCTGCCCAGGTCCCAAAAATATTTCAGTCCGGCTTCTATTTTATAATGCGCGGATTGCGTTCAACCATTGGAAGCCTTGTGAAATTCATCCTCGATAATATCTTCATCGTCGCCATTGCCGTCGTTTCCGGTGGCGCACTGCTGTGGCCAGCCCTGGCGCCCAAGGGCCGCCGCGCCTCCCCGCTGCAAGTGACCCAGCTCATCAACCGCGGCAAGACCACCGTGCTCGACGTGCGCAGCGCCGACGAATTTGCCGCTGGGCACATGCGCGACGCGAAAAACATTCCGCTGGCAGACTTGCGCAATCGCATCGGCGAACTGGAAAAGTCGAAAGGCCGCACCCTCGTCATCGTCTGCCAGACCGGCGCCCGCGCCGACAAGGCGGTGCGCCAGCTCAAGGCGGCCGGCTTCGAGGATGCACTCAGCCTGGAAGGCGGCATGACCGCCTGGACGGCTGCCGGTTTGCCGGTAACCAAGTAAATCTAGATACGAAGGAAACATTATGACCGCTCACGTCGTCCTCTACCACACCGCCAGCTGCCCCTATTGCGTGCGCGCCGAACGCCTCCTCGAAGGCAAGGGCATCACCGACATCGAACGCATCCGGGTCGACCTGGACCCGGAACAGCGCCAGATCATGATGCAAAAGACCGGCCGCCGCACGGTGCCGCAAATCTATGTGGGCGAAACCCATGTCGGCGGCTTCGACGACTTGTACGCACTCGACCAGGCGGGCCGCCTCGATCGCCTGCTCCAGGGCGAATAAACCACGCATTGGCAGGCCACGCGGGGCGGGAGGCGGGTCTTTCGGAGTCCCCCTCGCCGGAGCTATTGCATCCAAATTGATTTTGATACAATTGCCGTTGCGTTTGACTCCAAGCCCATCGGGGGCGGCGCCTGGCCGTCCCTTTTTACTTCACAACGAAAGCGTTCCATGTCTGACGAAAACCTGCAACCAGTCTTCCAAATCCAACGCGTCTACCTGAAAGACATGTCGCTGGAACAACCAAACTCCCCAGCCATCTTCCTCGAGCAAGAAGCCCCGACCATCGAGGTCTCGCTGGATGTTGGCGCTGAAGCGATCGCCGATGGTATCTACGAGTCGACCGTGACGATCACCGTGACCGCCAAGGTCAAGGACAAGGTTGCTTTCCTGGTCGAAGGCAAGCAGGGCGGCATCTTCGAGGCGCGCAACATTCCTGCCGACCAGATGGACCCATTGCTGGGCATCGGTTGCCCGAACATCGTCTACCCTTACCTGCGCGCGAACATCGCCGACGTGATCACCCGTGCCGGCTTCCCGCCAGTGCACCTGGCCGAGATCAACTTCGAAGTGTTCTACCAGCAGCGTCGCCAGGCGATGACCGAAGCCGCCGCCGCGCCGTCAAACTAAATCCACCCTTAGCTCAGCCAGTCGGCACGATGCCGGTTGGCGCGAGTCGTGCTGGGCATTCTTGCCGCGCCTTGTTGATCTTGAAACGCGCGGCGCGGATGCCCTTCCTGCCATATTGGCGTCTGGTTTGACTAAGTACTCGTACTTCAGCCCGAGGCCCTGCCATGACCAATTCCCGATTTTTCGCCACCGTGCTGCTGATGCTGGCATGGACGAGCGCCGGCGCGGCCGATTTCCGCTCCGTCGGCGCACCCTCGGTGGTGCTGTACGACGCGCCCTCGGTCAAAGGCGCCAAGCGCTATGTGGCGCCGCGCGGCATGCCGGTCGAGATCGTTGCCCGCTACGGCGACTGGGTCAAGGTGCGCGACGCCGATGGCGAACTGGCCTGGACCGAATCGAAAGGCCTGTCGGCACGCCGCAATGTCGTCGTCAAGGCGCTCTCGGCCAGGGTGCGCGCCGCGCCCGACGACCATGCCGCCATCCTCATGACGGCCGACAAGGGCGTGCTGCTCGAGCTGAGCGATCCGCAAGCGGGCGAGTGGGTACGGGTGCGCCACCAGGACGGCATTGCCGGCTTCGTGCGTGCTGCCGAGATTTGGGGCATCTGAATCCAACATGCAAGAAACCAAGACAATGAACAAGATTACGGTCCTCGGCGCCGGCGCCTGGGGTACGGCGGTCGCCATCGCCCTCGCCGCCCGCCACGACGTGCTGCTCTGGGGCCGCAATCCCGCGCAGATGGCCGCGACCGCCGCCGCGCGCGAGAACACCACTTACCTGCCCGGCCAGCCCCTGCCCGACAGCCTGCGCGTGAGCGCCGATTTCGAGCAAGCCCTGGCCCATGTCGAGCATGCCGGCGCAGACGAGGCGCCGCTGTTGATCGCGGCCTGTCCGGTCGCCGGCTTGCGCCCCTTGCTCGAGCAGCTCAAGGGGAGAACCAACATCCCGAACGTCGTCTGGCTCTGCAAGGGGTTCGAATACGGCACCGGCTTGTTGCCGCACCAGGTGGTGCGCGAAGTGCTGGGCGATGCGATACCGGCCGCGGTCTTGTCCGGCCCGTCGTTCGCGCAGGAAGTTGCGCGCGGCCTGCCCTGCGCGCTGGCGGTGGCGTCCACGTCGAAGGCCTTGCGCGACAGCGTCGTGGCCACGGTGCACGGCGGCAACCTGCGCGTCTATGCCTGCGACGACGTGATCGGCGTGGAGGTCGGCGGCGCCGTGAAAAACGTGCTGGCGATCGCCACCGGTACCGCCGACGGCCTGGGACTGGGTCTGAACGCACGTGCCGCCCTGATCACGCGCGGCCTGGCCGAGATCACCCGTCTCGGGCTCGCGCTGGGCGGCCAGGCCAGTACCTTCATGGGGCTGACGGGAATGGGCGATTTGATCCTCACCTGCACCGGAGACCTGTCGCGCAACCGGCGCGTGGGCCTGGCGCTGGCGCAAGGCAAACCGCTGGAGACCATCGTCGCCGAACTGGGCCACGTGGCCGAGGGCGTGCCGTGCTCGAAAGCGGTGCGCGACCTGGCGGCCCGGCTCGGCGTCGACATGCCGATCACGAATGCGGTCGCGGCGGTGCTGTTCGACGGCTATGACGCAGCCGAGATGGCGAAACAGTTGCTGGCGCGCGATCCGCGCAACGAATTGGCTTGACGGTGAGCGGCGGGCACGCCGTGCCCACCCTTTTCCCTTTAAGCGGCTTGACCGCGCGCCGCATTCGTCGGCCCTCCGCTGCGCACCGGCCCCAGCAGGATCGTCATCAGGACCACGCCATCGTCGTTGGCGCGGATCCCGTGCGGCTCGCCGCCGGCCAGGAACAGCATCTCGTTCGGACGCAGCACGACGCTGCGGCCATGGGCATCGACGACGACTTCGCCCTCCAGGCACAGCAGCGTTACCTCCCCTTCGACCCGGTGTTCCGGCATTGGCTTGTCCTTGGGGACGATCAGCCGGATCAGTTCCATGTGCTCGGTCTTCGCCAGCGCGATCGACGTGAAATTGGCAATGTCGTCTTCGTCGCGTCGCAAGGCGATCCGTTCGCCCGATGCTGCGTGTTGCAAGGCCATGTCGCCTCCTTATTCAATGTCTTCATGCGTGTGCGGCACCCCGCGCAGCCAAGTGACCAGCGCAAAGGCATCCTCGAATCCGCGCGCCAGCCGCGGCACCAGCGCATCCGGATCGTTTGCCTTGAGCGGCAGTTCCGTCCACACGAAAAAGCTTTTTAGCTTGATGTGCTCGATATGCGGGTGTCCCGGATCGAAGCCTTTTGGCGGACGCTGCAGCTTGTCTTCGTCCAGCAGGTCGCCATAGGTCGCGCGTAAGTGTTTATTCTTTAACATTTTTGCGAAACCTGTCGCATCGTTGACCACGTGTTCGCGGATGGCTTTCAGGCGCGCCGTTGGCGGCAGGTATTCGCCGGCGCCGATGCCGAGCGTGCCCTTGCCGTCGATCTGGAAATAATAGGTCGAGCCGCCGCCTTCGCTCGGACGGCGCTTGTTGTTGGGCGTGATGCCGGCCGAAAAGCGTGTTTTATACGGGGTCTTGTCGTTCGAAAAGCGGATATCGCGGTTGATGCGGAACATCGCCTTCTTCGGGTCGACGCCGGCGACCAGGCGGTCGAACTTGCTCAGCTCCCGGATCAGTTCGGTCACTACGGCCAGGAACTCTTCGCGCAGGATGTCGTAGCGCGGTTTGTTCATGATGAACCAGGGACGGGTATTGTTTTCGCTTAGCTCGCTAAGAAATTGCGTCAAGTCACGCAGGTGCATGGAAAGTCCAGGGAGGGGTTACGGGGAAGGGCGTGGCCGCTTGCCGACGGTCACATCGACGCTCGACTCGCGGTTCTGGCGCAACAGCTTCAAGCGCGCCTTGGTGCCGGGCGCCAGTTGGGCGATCAGGTTCAGCATCTCGCCGGTATTCTTGACGTTCTGGCCTTCGACAGCGAGCAGGATGTCGCCCGGGCGCACGCCGGCGCGGTCGGCCGGGCCGTTGCGCACGACGCCCGCAATGATGGCGCCGCTCTGGCGCCCGAGGCCGAAGCTGTCGGCCAGTTCCGGCGTGATCTCTTGCGATTCGATGCCGATCCAGCCGCGCACCACCTGCCCATGCTTGATGATCGATTCGAGCACCGTGCGCGCGGTCGAGACGGGAATGGCAAAGCCGATGCCGATCGAACCGCCGGTCTGCGAATAGATCGCTGAATTGATTCCCAACAAATTGCCTTGGATGTCGACCAGCGCCCCGCCCGAGTTGCCGAAGTTGATGGCGGCATCGGTCTGGATGAAATTCTCGTAGAGGTTGATGTGCAGGTTATTCCGTCCCAGCGCTGAAATGATGCCCATGGTGACGGTTTGGCCGACGCCGAACGGGTTGCCGATCGCCAGCACGACGTCGCCCACGCGCGCATTGTCCGGCTGGCCCAGTACCATCACCGGCAGGTTGCGTTCGCCGATGCGCAGCACGGCGAGGTCTGTTTCCGGATCGGTGCCGACGATGCGCGCGGCGACTTTTCTGCCATCGGCCAGGCCCACCTCGATCCGGTCGGCGCCTTCGACAACGTGGAAGTTGGTGATGATATAGCCTTCGCCGCTGACGATGACGCCCGACCCCAGGCTCGACATCTGCTCTTCGGGCGGCAGGCGGTCGCCGAAGAAACGGCGGAAGAACGGGTCTTTCAGGATCGGATGCGCTTCGCGCGAAGTCTTGCTGGTGAGGATGTTGACCACGGCCGGCATGGCGCGTCCGGCAGCTTCGCGGTAGCTCGCCGTGGGCGGACCGGGCGGCGCCTGCAGCACCGGCACCGCGCGCGCGCCGGGACCGACGGGCACCTGCACGGGCGGGCGTCCCAGCCAGTCCGGGCGCAGTGCCGCCACCACGAAATACAAGGCGAGCGCAACCGTCACCACCTGGGCAAACAGCAGCCACAGGCGGCGAAACGGCGATGCCGGACGGAGGGTGACGAGGTCGTCTTTCACGGCTCAGTTTGGCGGTGTGTGGCGCAGGGCGTCGCGGATTTCACGCAGCAGCAGGACGTCTTCCGGGGTAGCCGGCGCCGCCGCTGCCTGGGCCGGCACGACGCGCTCGCGCAGGCGGTTCATCAGGCGCACCATCTGGAAAATGATGAATGCAAGGATAATAAAATTCAGCAAGATCGTCAGAAAATTGCCATAGGCAATGACGGCGCCCGCTTTTTTTGCCTCGGCCAGTGCCAGGCCTGTCGCCTGGTTATTCAAGGGTATATAGTAGTTTGCGAAATCGAGGCCGCCGAAGATTTTGCCGATTGGCGGCATGATGACGTCTTGCACCAGTGAGTCGACAATGCGCCCGAATGCGCCGCCAATGATCACCCCGACCGCAAGGTCGACGACATTGCCGCGCAGAGCAAATTGCCTGAACTCATACATCATCGACATCGTGCACTCCTCGGGTTATCGAATTAACCAGGATGATGATACCGCAAGCGCTTTTCGTCGGCGCACATCATGCTTTCCGGGTCGGGAGGGCAAGACTGGCCTGGCCGGGAGGCGCGATCGCATGCCGCGAACCCCGCCGGCCTCGCCCGCCGATGGACACGCTACGCCCCGTCAGGCAGGCCAAACCGGCCGCCTTGCGGGACGCGCATGCTACCACCGATACACACGCGCTATTTTTTTCTCCAATAAAGATTGCCATTCACATATAATTTTGTGTTGCTGCAAGCTCTTAATTGATTCTCAAGATTCGTAATTTCACGGAGTGGGGTTGGGTATGAGTAATGAAAAGCAGGTCGATTCAGGCCGGCGCGGTTTGCTCGTTGCGACATGCGCAGCGGGCGGCGTCGTCGGTGTGGCCACTGCAGGTGCACTGGTCAGTACCTTCCAACCGTCCGAGCGGGCCAAGGCTGCCGGCGCTCCGGTCGAAGTGGACATCTCGGACGTCAAGCCGGGAGAGATGAAAGTGGTGGAGTGGCGTGGCAAGCCGGTATGGATCCTGCGCCGCACGCCGGAAATGCTCGCCAGCCTGCCGAAGAACGACGCGCTCGTTGCCGACCCCAAGTCCGAAAAAATCTTCCAGCTCGACATGCCGGAGTACGCGAAGAACGAATTCCGCGCGCGCCCCGAGCACAAGGAAGTGCTCGTTACCGTCGGCATTTGCTCGCACCTGGGGTGCTCGCCCTCTTCGCGCCTGTCGCCGGGCGCGCAGCCGAACTTGCCGGATGACTGGCAGGGCGGCTTCATGTGCCCCTGCCATGGCTCGACCTTCGACCTGGCCGGCCGTGTGTTCAAGAACAAGCCGGCACCAACGAACATGGACATCCCGCCGTACATGTACCTGTCCGACAACAAGATCGTGATCGGCAAAGACGAGAAAGGCGAGGCATAACATGGGCGCCGCATTCAAGGAAACGAAATTGCCGGCCGACGCGCCGGCCGGCCAGAAGGCGCTGGCCTGGGTCGACGACCGCTTCCCGCTGTCGAAACTCTGGAACGACCAATGGGGCAAGTACTACGCCCCGAAAAACTTCAATATCTGGTACCTGTTCGGCTCGCTGGCGATGCTGATCCTGGTGCTGCAGATCGTTACCGGCATCTTCCTGACGATGCATTACAAACCGGACGCGAATCTTGCCTTCGGCTCGGTCGAATACATCATGCGTGAAGTGCCGTGGGGCTGGCTGGTGCGCTACATGCACTCGACCGGCGCCTCGGCCTTCTTCATCGTCGTCTACCTGCATATGACCCGTGGCCTGCTCTACGGTTCCTACCGCAAGCCGCGCGAATTGATCTGGGTCTTCGGTTTCGCCATCTTCCTGTGCCTGATGGCCGAAGCGTTCTTCGGCTACCTGCTGCCATGGGGCCAGATGTCGTACTGGGGCGCGCAGGTGATCGTCAACCTGTTCGGCGCGATTCCCGTGATCGGCCCGGACCTGTCGCTGTGGATCCGCGGCGACTACGTGGTCTCGGACGCGACCCTGAACCGCTTCTTCGCCTTCCACGTGATCGCCCTGCCGCTGGTGCTGCTCGGCTTGGTCGCGGCGCACCTGATCGCGCTCCACGAAGTCGGCTCGAACAACCCGGACGGCATCGAAATCAAGGACCACATCGGCCCTGACGGCCACCCGCTCGACGCGATTCCGTCGCATCCGTACTACTCGACGAAAGACTTGTTCGGCGTCTCGATGTTCTTGCTGATTTTCTCGGCAGTCGTCTTCTTCGCGCCGGAAATGGGCGGCTATTTCCTCGAGTACAACAACTTCATCCCGGCCGATTCGATGAAGACGCCGGCGCACATCGCCCCGACCTGGTACTTCACGCCCTTCTACTCGGTGCTGCGCGCCACCACGGCCGACTTCATGTACGTGCTGATGGGCGCCATCGCCCTGTATGTCGTGTTCATCTGGATGAAATCGCGCCTGTCGTTCAAGGCCAAGGCGGCGGTCGCCGTCATTGCCCTGATCCTGATCATCGGCATGCTGCCGCAGGTGCTGGAAGCGAAATTCTGGGGCGTGGTGCTGTTCGGCTCCTCGGTCGTGATCATCGGCCTGCTGCCTTGGCTGGATCACTCGCCGGTGCGTTCGATCCGTTACCGTCCGGACTGGCACAAATGGGTCTACATGCTGTTCGGCCTGTCGTTCATCGCCCTCGGCTACCTCGGCACCCAGCTGCCGACGCCGGCCTACACGATCATTTCGCAGGTGTGCACGCTGTTGTACTTCAGCTTCTTCCTCCTGATGCCGTGGTGGAGCGCCGCCGGCCGGTTCAAGCCGGTGCCGACGCGCGTGACCTTCCATCCGCATTGATCACAGGCTCAAGCTCAAGGACAAACATGAACTTCACGAAGAAACTGATTGCGGTCCTGGCCCTGGTGCCGGGACTGGTATTCGCCAGCGAAGGCGGTTTTCCGCTCGACCGCGCACCGGAACGCAGCGACATGGCTTCGCTGCAAAACGGCGCCAAGCTGTTCGTCAACCATTGCCTCAACTGCCATTCGGCCTCGTCCATGCGCTACAATCGCCTGCGCGATCTGGGCCTCTCCGACGAGCAGATCAAGAACAACCTGTTGTTCTCGGCCGACAAAGTGGGCGAACTGATGAAGACGTCGATGCGCGCGGACGACGCCAAGGCATGGTTCGGCGCCGCGCCGCCGGACCTGTCGGTCATCGCGCGCGCGAAGTCGTCGTCGGCGGGCAGTGGCGCCGACTACCTGTACACCTATCTGCGCACCTTCTACAAGGACGATACCCGTCCGACCGGCTGGAACAACATGGTCATGCCGAACGTGGCGATGCCGCATGTGATGTGGCAGATGCAGGGCGTCCGTATCCCGAAAATGGTGGAGCAGGCCGATCCGCACGACGCCAGCAAGAAGATCCATGCCTTCGCCGGTTGGGAGCAGGTGGCACCGGGCACGATGTCGTCGGCGGACTTCGACACCGCGACGGCCGACCTGGTTGCCTATCTCAGTTGGATGGCTGAGCCAGCGCAAGGAACCCGCAAGAAACTCGGTGCTATCGTGTTGATTTTCCTGTCAATATTCGCTTTCCTGGCTTGGCGCTTGAATGCCTCTTACTGGAAAGATCTGAAGTAATTCGTTTTCATTGCCCGCTTGGCTATAATACGGGCAATTATTTTTTCGGGGTGAGTCGCTCGGCGCTTCACCCCTTTGTTTCTTAAGGAACGCCAACCATGATGGTTCTCTACTCCGGCACCACGTGCCCGTTCTCGCAGCGCTGCCGCCTCGTCCTGTTCGAAAAGGGCATGGATTTCGAAGTGCGCGACGTCGACCTGTTCAACAAGCCGGAAGACATCTCGACGATGAATCCCTACGGCCAGGTCCCGATCCTGGTCGAGCGCGAACTGATCCTGTACGAATCGAACATCATCAACGAGTATATCGACGAGCGCTTCCCGCATCCGCAGCTGATGCCGGCCGACCCGCTCATGCGCGCCCGTGCCCGCCTGATGCTGTTCAATTTTGAAAAAGAATTGTTCGTCCACGTGCACGTGCTGGAAAGCGACCGCAACAAGACGAACGAAAAGGCCCATGACAAGGCACGCGCTGAAATCCGCGATCGCCTGACGACGCTGGCTCCGCTCTTCCTGAAGAACAAGTACATGCTCGGCGACGAATTCTCGATGCTCGACGTGGCAATCGCGCCGCTGCTGTGGCGCCTGGACCACTACGGCATCGAACTGTCGAAGACTGCGGCGCCGCTGATGAAGTACGCCGAGCGCATCTTCTCGCGCCCGGCCTACATCGAAGCGCTGACGCCGTCGGAAAAGGTGATGCGCCGCTAAAGCGCGTCCGGCAGCGGGTGCGGCCGTGCGCGGCACCCGCACCCGCCTGTTGCCTGCGGTTTGCCGTTTCACTTGCCAGTGTTGCGACGTCGTTTGACAAACCGCAGTAAGCTGCTACATGCGTTCGTATCTGCCACGCGCGTGCGCCGGCCAGCGCGCCGCGGCAATGCATGTGGCTGCGGTGGCGTATCCGATCGCCGCCCCTTGAAGGACTACTGTTTAACTCATCTGCACATGCCTGACATCTCCACCAAGCCCTATTTGCTGCGCGCCCTCTACGAATGGTGCACCGACAGCGGTTTCACGCCCTATCTCGCGGTCAAGGTCGATGCAGCTACGACAGTGCCGATGGAATACGTCAAAAAGGGCGAGATCATCCTGAACATTGCCTATGGCGCGACGTCGGGCCTCAAGATGGATAACGACGCGATCCACTTCCGCGCCCGTTTTGCCGGCGTCTCGCGCGAGATTTACGTGCCGGTGCAGAACGTGCTGGCGATCTACGCCAACGAAAACGGCCAGGGCATGGCGTTCGACGTCAGCACCACCGCAGCCGCGCTGCCCACGACGGCAGAAGAGCCGGCGGCAAGCGCCCCGACCCTGTCGGCCGTGCCGGATCGGGCCGGTGAGACGCAGGCGCCGGCGGTGTCGCATTCGCCCGACGGCGACGATGAGCCGCCTAAAAAAGGCGGTCGCCCGACGTTGACCAGGATTAAATAGCGTTATAATTCTTGCCGTACAGATTACGCCGGCTTAGCTCATTTGGTAGAGCAGTTGATTTGTAATCATCAGGTGGCCAGTTCGAAACCGGCAGCCGGCACCAGTAAAATCAAGCACTTAGCCCAACCTTTTGGTTGGGCTTTTTGCTTTTATGAACTTCATGTAGGCACTATGTAGGTTCACAGCCGAGTCGACAGAAGCAGTAGACTCCGGAACGTGTCAATGAATTTGAAACACCTCGTGGAATTATGAGAGTCTAACTCTCTTGTTCAGACTGCTTTTTTCTCTGTGGCTGGTGGATTGATCCACGCTGCTGTCGGCAGCTTGGCCTGTCGCGGTACGCGGTGCTTGAAGCGGCCCGGCGTGCGTTTGTAGGCGCTTTCGAGCGTTGCCTGGCGCAGCTTGCGGATCTCGGCGGCACGGCCGGTATGGACGCTTTCCGGGGTCGTCATCCCGATGCCGGAATGGCGGTGCTGCCGGTTGTACCAGGTGAAGAAGGTCGCGCAGTGGGCGCGGGCTTGGCAGGCGTCGGCAGCGGCAAGAATGCGCAGCTTCTCGGCGTTGGAAAAGGTGCGCCGCTTGGCGGTCGGAACGACCTCGGGATCGGGACGGGTCGCTGGCGTGGCTGGACTGCTGGGTTCAACAGGATTGCTAATTTGATGCTTTCGGTTGTGCATGTTGGGAACCTACCGCTGTACTCTAAATTAATCGGGTAGGTGTCTCAAGATATATTGGCACAGGGGGTTCGCCGAAGCGCAGATACTGGGCTCGATAAGGTGGCGCCACGATGCTCATTGGCAGGCTGAGGTCCACGTCCGAATTCGTCAGCAGTGTTTCCAGCGCTGGCGTGGCTCGATCACCGTCCCCTTATTCAAGTGGTATTTCAGGTTCGTGCTGACTTCGATTGCGAGCATACGGCGATTCGCTGCTACTTTCTCGGTCTCCTCCTTCGGCACAAGAGACATGGGATGCATGTGCCCCAACTGCCACGATAGCTCCTGCCTGATGCTCCAGCAGAGCGTGCCCGGATCTTGCCAGCGGCGCCAGACCTCGGTGCTCCCGAGCGCTCTCGTCCAAGCGTCGATCGCGCCCTGGTTGCGGAACTGGACCGGATACGGTCGGCCGAAAAGGGTCGTCACCCGGCTGCAGTCCAGCGCCGGGGCGACATCGATAACATCGTCCGCCGGCCTCCGCGACGAACGACGGCCAAGCATGATCGGGCCGGCACTTCCGGCGTGCGCTGGCCCATGTCGTTTCAGGTTTTTCGGCATGTCAGGTCCACCTATCAAAGCGGTTCGATAAAACTGCAGTCAGGAAAACTGTAGACATGGCTCAGGGAAACGTATTGACTGCCATCAATTTCGCTTTGGCGACACCGAGGTAACGTAGCCGCTGGACAATTTTCCACTTGCGCTACGGCTTTGCCGAGCGGCTATCGGAGGCAGTCAATGGGCGTAAGCCAGGTAATCGCGGCCGGTGCCGCGCTG
>NZ_JBHSMS010000060.1:0-1705 GCF_042656795.1 Massilia jejuensis
TGAAATTATCTCAGACGGACAGCGTCGACGGAGCGCTTGGTGGCGAATAAATCAGTGCTTCCCTAGAGGTTGATATGGACGTAAGTCACCACGATTGCGATGTCGCCTCTGCAATTTGGAAATCTTGGCATGAAGTTTCATGGGTCGAGGTTCATCAAGTTGTTGCGAGGTTACAGACACGCATTGCGAAGGCAGCAAAAGCAGGGGAATGGCGGAAAGTTCGCTCCTTGCAGAGACTCCTAACCAAATCCACAGGTGCGAAAGCACTTGCCGTGAGGAGGGTAACGGAGAATCGAGGCCGAAAAACTCCTGGAGTTGACAAGCAAACCTGGAGCACTCCAGAGGCGAAGTGGAATGCGGTAAAAGATCTCAGCAACAAGAGATACAAACCTGCACCGCTACGTCGCATCTACATCCCGAAAGCAAATGGTGAAAAACGCCCATTGGGCATCCCAACCATGCGCGACCGGGCCATGCAAGCGCTGCATCTTCTGGCGCTGGAACCTGTAGCCGAAACACTCGCAGATCCTCACTCATACGGTTTTCGACGTGAACGCTCAACGGCTGATGCTATCTCACAAGTGCGCAATGTACTTAGTCGGGAGGTATCGCCGAAATGGGTGCTCGAGGGAGATATCAAGGGATGTTTCGACAACATCAGTCACGACTGGTTGACCGCCAATGTCTGCATGGACAAGGGCATTCTCCGGAAGTGGTTGAAGGCCGGTTTCATTGAGATGGGAAGGCTCTTCCCAACGCAAGCAGGGACGCCACAGGGAGGTATCATTTCCCCGGTTTTGGCGAACCTCGCACTGGATGGACTGCAACTCGAACTGACTAAACTGTTTAGAACGGTGAGGATGGCTAGAGAGGCAAAAGTCAACCTAGTGCGGTATGCGGACGATTTTGTTATCACTGGCAGTTCTCAAAAGGTACTCGCTACCGAAGTGAAACCGCTGGTGGAGAAATTCTTGGCTGACAGGGGTCTAATCTTGTCTCCGACGAAAACCAAAATCACACATGTGACAGAGGGCTTCGACTTCTTGGGTTGGAACGTCCGGTACTTCAAAAGAGTACTGCTCGTACAACCGTCAAAGAAAAACAAGAAGGCATTTCTCGACAAAATCCGTACGCTGCTGCGGGAAAGAAAGGCCGCATCGCAGACGGAGGTGATCGAAAAGCTAACGTCCGTGATCCGGGGTTGGGCCAACTATCATCGAAGTCAGAATGCGTCCCAGACATTTGCAAGGTGCGATCATCAAATTTGGCAAGCACTGTGGCGCTGGGCGGGCCGCCGACACCCTAACAAAGGGAAGAAGTGGCTCAAAGGACGTTACTTTAAGTGCATCAAAGGCAGAGATTGGCGATTTGCGGAAAAGGACAAGCTGCTTCCGGTTCTGGCGGGGTTTAAGAAAAAAGACCACGTTAAGATTCAGAGCGAAGCGAATCCCTATGATCCGGAGTTCGATAAGTACTTCTCCAAACGGCTTGCAAAGCGGATGGATAAGACGTTCGAGGGACGACGCAAACTTCGATGGTTGTGGTGGTGGCAAGAAGGTATTTGCCCCTGCTGCGATCAGAAGATCACACGTGAGACAGGGTGGCACTTACACCACATAGTCAAACGATCTGAAAGAGGTTTGAATCGCCACGACTATTGTAGACACTCCTGAGCCATAATATAAGGCACAAGGAGAAGGTATGA
>NZ_JBHSMS010000061.1:0-722 GCF_042656795.1 Massilia jejuensis
TGAAATTATCTCAGACGGACAGCGTCGACGGAGCGCTTGGTGGCGAATAAATCAGTGCTTCCCTAGGAAACCGAAACGGATGCGTTTATAGGAGGCGGCGGCGCCCATGGTCGGCATCACGTTGTGGTAGATGCCAAGTACCTTGACGGCGGGGTCGTTCAGCAGGTTCCCATATTTTGGATGGATGAGCGCGCGCGCCAGCAGGCCGCCCATGCTGTGCGTCACGACGATCACCTCGTCGCATTTGAAGCCCCGCTTCTGGTAACCCTTGGCTAGCCCGCGGATTCGATCCGCGATCACCGTCGCGGTCTCGCCGTTGCTCTTCAAAAAGTTGTATCCCATGGCATGGACCGGATACCAGCACGCGGCGATCTTTTTCAGATCCTGCTCGGTCAGCGGCTCGCCTGCGTCCACACCGCCGAAAGTGCGTGGATCGGCGAAGTATGGCTTCCACATCGGGTTGGCCGAGCTTCCTGCGACCATATTGTTGAGGTGGCTTTCAGCCGTTTTCAGGAGCTGACCATAGGATCCGGTGAACAGCACTTCGCTCCAGCCCCGCCAGCGTGCGACTTGCGCCGGCGATTCGCGTTTCTTCGCGATTTGTTGGCCGGGTCTCCATCCTGTCGGCTTGCGCGTCCCTACGAGGGGCGGAATAGGTTCGAGGTTATCAGGGACGTTCTGATGCCGCTTGTCCGCTGCCAGCGTTTCCGGGCCCTCGGGAT
>NZ_JBHSMS010000062.1:0-81334 GCF_042656795.1 Massilia jejuensis
AACTTCCTCGCTGCCGTGACCGTGGCAACAATTATGTTATGGCTCCTATGAACTCAGTCAGACACGCCCTAGTGCCCCTTGCGCTGCACCAGCGCGCTGCCTACCCCATGGCGCCGGCCTTCGCTGACCGCCGTCACGGTGCCGTCCGGGTTGAAGACGAGCGCATTGGCGGCGCCGATTTCCTCTGGCGTCGCTTCCCAGGTGTGCCCGAACGCTTCCAGGGCGCGCGCCTGCGCCGAGCCGGCGAAGCCCGGCTCGACCGAGGTAGCGGCGCCGTTGCGCTCGGACAGGCGCGGGGCATTGATCGCCGCATCCATCGGCATGCCGAAGTCGACATGGTTGACGATTGTCTGCAGCACGGTGGTGATGATGGTCGAGCCGCCCGGGCTGCCGATGGTGAACGCCGGCTTGCCGTCCTTCAGGGCGATGGTCGGCGCCATGCTGCTGCGCGGACGCTTGCCCGCTTCCGGCACGTTCGGGCGCGGGCCGGAGAAATCGAAATCGGTCATCTCGTTATTGAGCAGGAAGCCATAGCCCGGCACCACGATGCCGCTGCCGCCCCAGGATTCGATGGTGAAGGTGTAGGAGACCACATTGCCGTCCTTGTCCGACACCGTGAAGTGGGTGGTGTGGGCGTTTTCCTTTTGCAGCGGGCGCGCTTGCGGGCGCAGCGGGATGCTCTGGTCCTCCTGGTACGCGTACGGGTCGCCGGCAGCGACGCTGGCAGCGGCGCGTTTCGGGTCGATCGCCGTGCGGCGCTGCGCCGCGAACGCTTTCGAGAGCAGGCCCGCCACCGGCGCATCGACGTATTCCGGGTCGGCCAGGTAGGCGTTGCGGTCGGCAAAGGCGAGACGGCTCGCTTCCAGGTAGAGGTGCTCGGCGTCGGCACGCGGCATCGCCTTGAGGTCGTAGCCCTCCAGGATATTGAGCGCCTCGGCCACCGTCACGCCGCCGCTGCTCGGCAGCGGCATGCCGTAGAGCGCATAGCCGCGGTAGGTGCTGGCGACCGGCTGGCGGATGCGCGCTTCGTAGTTGGCGAGGTCGGCCAGCGTCATCTTCCCGGCGCGTACGCCCGCGCCGCCCGCCACCGGCGGCCTGTTGACCGCGTCGACGATGGCGCGCGCCATCGGCCCCGTGTAGAAGGCGCGCTGGCCGCGGGCGGCGATCTCGCGGTAGGCCTTGGCCATGCCGGGATTGCGCAGCATGGTGCCGGCCGGGAGCGCCTTGCCGTCCCTTAGGTAAAGGGCGCTGGTCGTACCGAACTGCTGGAATTTCCTTTCATTTTCGCGCGTCAGGCGAGAGAAAATGTCGGTCACGGTGAAGCCTTGGTTGGCGACGTCGATGGCCGGCGCCAGCACCTGCTTGAAATTCATCGTGCCGTAGCGTTCCAGCGCCTCGTGCCAGCCACGCACCGTGCCCGGCACGCCGACGGCCGCGCCGCTGGCCACGGCCGTGTCGAAATCGATCTCCTTGCCGTTCTCCAGGAAGGTCGCCGGAGTGAAGGCGGCGGGCGCCGTTTCGCGGTGGTCGATCGTGATCACGCGCTTGTCCTTGGCCAGGTAAATCACCATGAAGCCCCCGCCGCCGATGCCGCAGCTGAACGGGTCGGTCACGCCCAGCGTCGCCGCCGCGGCCACGGCCGCGTCGATCGCGTTGCCGCCCTTGTCGAGGATGGCCAGGGCCGAGCGCGAAGCCTGTTCGCTGATGGTGGCGACCGCGCCGCCGGTGCCGGTGGCGACCGGCGTTTTGGCGAGCGCCAGCGGCGCGTGCAGGATGATCGAGAGGGTGAGGGTGCAGTTCAGGATGCGAGTGCGGGCGGTTGCGGATCGGGTCATGGAGTAGGCAAGGTCGGCGTAAGGCGGAGGGTGGCGCGGTAAACGATGGGGATGCCGGGCGCGGCCGGCGCGGGAAGCGCGGCTTCGTCGAGCAGGATGCGGCGCCCGGCCAGGGCCTGCGGTGCGGCGTCAAGCTGTCCGGGCGTGAGGGTGAAGGTGTCGGGCGCGGCGGCGCCTGCGCGGATGCTGAAGCGGTAGCGCAGCGCGCCGGCCCGGACGCAGCGCATGCCGGGCGGACAGCGGCTGTCGTCGACCGCTTCGAAGACGAGGGTGACGCCCGGCGCCACGTCGACGGCCTGGCCGCGTTCGAGCGTGAACGCGGCGCCCGGAATGGACGCGGCCGGCGCGGCGCAGGCGGCCAGCGTGGCGCAGAAAACGGGCAGGGCGGCGAGATGGCGCATCGGCAAAAGGCTCGTGTCGGTAGCCCGAGCATAACAAAAAGGCCACGGCGGCGGCGCGAATGCTCGCGTCATGCGCCTGTCATATTGGCTGGCTAGACTGCATCCATCACTTCAACGAACCGAGCCACCCGGAGCCAGCACAAAATGAAAAGCAAGCACATGTTTAAAACGATGGTCGCCGCTGCCGCCGCCGCGTTCGCGATGTCCTCCTCGTTCGCCGCCGACGTGACCGGCGCGGGCGCCACCTTCCCGTACCCGATCTACGCCAAGTGGGCCGAGATGTACAAGGCAGCCACCGGCACCGGCATGAACTACCAGTCGGTCGGCTCGGGTGCGGGCATCAAGCAGATCAAGGCGAAAACCGTCGACTTCGGCGCCTCGGACATGCCCTTGAAGGCGGCCGAGCTGGACGAGGCGGGCCTGATGCAGTTTCCGGCCATCATGGGCGGCGTGGTCGCGGTCGTCAACGTCGCAGGCCTGGCGCCGGGCCAGCTCAAGCTCACCGGCCCGGTCCTGGCCGACATCTATCTCGGCAAGATCAGCAAATGGAACGCGCCGGAAATCGCCGCGCTGAATCCTGGCGTCAAGCTGCCGGGCGACGACATCACCGTCGTGCACCGCGCCGACAGCTCGGGCACTTCCTTCCTGTTCACCGATTACCTGTCGAAAACGAGCCCGGAATTCCAGAGCAGGATCGGCGCCGGCACGGCCGTGAAATGGGCCACCGGCATCGGCGGCAAGGGCAACGAAGGCGTCGCCGCCAACGTCCAGCGCATCAAGGGGTCGATCGGCTACGTCGAGTGGGCCTACGCCAAGAAGAACAAGCTGTCGCATACCCAGCTGAAGAACAAGGACGGCCAGTTCCTGCAGCCTGACGACGAACATTTCAAGGCCGCCGCCGCCAGCGCCGAGTGGACCAGGACGCCGGGCTTCGCCGTGGTCCTGACCGACGCCGCCGGCAAGAACAGCTGGCCGATCACGGGCGTGTCCTACATCCTGATGCACAAGTCCCAGGCCGATGCCGCCAAGGGCAAGGAAGTCGTCAAGTTCTTCGACTACGCCTACAAGAACGGCACCGCCGCCGCCGCCGAACTCGACTACGTGCCGATGCCGGCGTCGGTCGTCAAACTGGTGCAGGGCGCGTGGAAAGCCCAGCTCAAGGATGCATCGGGTGCGGCAATTTATTGATGCACGAGCGGGCACCAGCCCGCGCTAGCGATAAGTCCGTTTGGCGGCGATCTTCGCGAGGATCGCCGTTTTTTTGTAACTAATAAGGCTGGGGTCAAGTCTGACATTCGGACATTTAAGGCTGGGGTCAAGTCTGACATTCGGACATTTGCTCTCGATTTTGACCTGTCCACAGCTGGCACTAGGCTGAATGGAGAGCGAAATTATGGCTGAGTTCGTGTCCGAATGACAGACCTGACACCGGCCTTCGTTATGGCTGAGTTCGTGTCCGAATGACAGACCTGACACCGGCCTTCGACATGACACCAGCCGTTCTGTATGACACCGGCTTTCGACACCGGCCTTCTGACACCGGCTTTCCGGCCTTTCCCGGAGTTATTGCTGAGCTCGTGTCTGAATGACAGACCTGACACCAGCCGTTCTGTATTTTTTCCGGCGACACAGCACACGATTCAAACAACGCAGTGCATGGGTTATAGTCCTCCTGAGGGCAAAGCCATTGGAGACGTGCGCGCTTTGCCGGGCTGCGTTGGCATCTACGCCTGGATAAAGGTTGATGTGATGAACATTCGTCTGCAAGGTTTGCATCACGCGTTTTATTGCTTGGGCCTGTCGATGCTGGCGCTTGCGGCCGGCGCGCAAGAAGCCCGGGCCCAGGCCATGCCGGACTCCTGGGCCGCATTCCAGCAAGCGCGCTTTCCCGGCAAGACACTCGAAGCGGCGCCCTTCATCCGCTTGACTGCACCCGCGCGCGCGGCCAGCGGCGAGCAGGTGCCGTTCGCGTTCAGCATCGATCACCCGATGACGGCAAGCCGGTACATCAAGTCCGTTACCCTGTTCGTCGATGCCAATCCGGTGCCCCTGACGGCAGTGTTTCACTTCTATCCGCAAAGCGGCAAGGCCGAACTTGCCACGCGCATCCGCTTTGAATCCGATTCGCCGGTGCATGTCGTTGCCGAAGCGAACGACGGCAGGGTGTACGTGAATTCCACGACCGTGAGGGCGTCCGGCGGTTGCGGCGGCACGACGCCGGGCGACAACGCGGCGGCGATGGCCGCCGCCGGGAAGATGAAGCTCGCGCTCGACGGACCCTTCAAGCGCGGCGAAGTCAACAAGGCTCGCCTGCTGATCAAGCATCCGATGTACACCGGCTTGCAGCGCGACCTGAACACGCACGGTTACCGGCCGGCGTTTTTTATCGACAAGGTCGAGGTCACCTACAATGGCATGCCGGTACTCACCGCCGATACGGCGATCGGCATCAGCGAAGATCCGTACATCGGCTTCGGCTTCGTCGCCGACCAGCCCGGCGCCCTGCAAGTGCTCATCCGCGACAACGCCGGCGCCACCTTCCGCCAGTCGCTCGCCGTCGGAGGCTAGGTGCGGCGCCTGCTGCTGGCCTGGCTGCTCGTGGCCGCTGCGCAGGCCGGCGCGGCGCCGTTGCGCGTCGAGCAAGTCGCGCCCGGCGTGTACGTGCACAGCGGGCAGCACAAGGATTTCGAGGACGGCTATGACGGCGATATCGCCAACATCGGCTTCGTGGTCGGCAGCGAGGCGGTCGCGGTCATCGATACGGGCGGCTCGTATGCCGTCGGCCTGGCCTTGAAGCAAGCGCTGCGCGCCATTACCCGCCTGCCGATCCGCTATGTCATCAATACGCACGGACATCCCGATCACGTCTTCGGCAACGCGGCCTTCATCGAGGCCGATGCCACCACGCCCGGCGCCCAGCCGCGCTTCATCGGTCACGCCATGCTGGCGCAGGCCCTGGCCGCGCGTGGCGACGCCTACCTGCGCAATCTGAAACAGCAACTGGGCGGCGCGGCCGACAGGAGCACGCTGATCGGCCCCGGCGAGACCGTGCGCGATCGCCTGGTCCTCGACCTCGGCCGGCGCAAGCTGGAACTGACAGCCTGGCCCAGCGCGCATACCAACAACGATGTGAGCGTGTTCGACGCCGCCAGCGGCACGCTGTGGACGGGCGACCTGCTGTTCATCGAGCGCACGCCCGCCATCGATGGCGATGTCGCGGGTTGGCTCGCCGCCATGGAGGCACTGGAAAAAGTACCGGCCATCGTCACCGTCCCCGGGCACGGCCCCGCGACCCGCGACAAGCGCGCGGCGCTGGACCGGCAGCGCCGCTACCTGGAGACCTTGCTGCGCGACGTACGTACCAGCATCCGGCACGGTACCGACATGACCGACACGATGACAGAGGCGGCCGCGTCCGAACGAACGCGCTGGCAACTGTTCGACGTCGTCAACCGCCGCAACGTCAACTTGCTGTACCCGGCCCTGGAATGGGAGTGAGGATGCGCAGGCGCGCTGTCCTCGAACTGGCACTGGCCGCGTCGGCCTGGTCGGCCATGGCCGCGGCGTTCGGCAAAGGACGCCATGCGCGCCAGGCGTCGCTCGGGCGCGTGGTCGTCGTCGGCGCCGGCTTCGGCGGCGCGACCGCGGCCAAGTACCTGCGCGTCCTGAGCGGCGGGCGCATCGAGGTCATCCTGGTCGACGAGAACCCCCATTTCATTTCCTGCCCCGTCAGCAACCGCGTGCTAGGTGCCCAGCGTACCCTTGCGCAACTGACCTTTGGCTACGACGCGTTGCGGCTGCAGCATGGCGTCCAATACATGCGCGCCCGCGTGACGGCGATCGACGCCGACAAGGCGCACATCGTGATGGCGGGTAACAAGCTGTCGTACGACCGGCTCGTCGTCGCCCCCGGTATCGATTTCATCCACGACGCCTTGCCCATGCCGGCCGACGCCTGGCGACAGATTCCCCATGCCTGGAAAGCGGGGCCGCAAACGCGCACCCTGCAGCGCCAGCTCATGGCCATGCCCGATGGCGGCGTCTTCACGATCGTGGTGCCGGCACAGCCTTACCGCTGTCCGCCCGCGCCCTACGAGCGCGCCTGCCAGGTCGCGTGGTATCTGAAAACGCACAAGCCCCGCTCCAAGGTCGTGGTGCTCGACGCCAATCCCGTCATCACCTCGAAACGCGCCTTGTTCGAACGGGCCTGGCGAGACTTGTATCCAGGCATGATCGACTACCTGCCCGGCAGCGAATTGCAGGGGGTGGACGTGGCGACGAAGACCGTCAGGACCGCCTTCGACACGGTCAGGTCGAACGTGCTCAACATCATTCCGCCCCAGCGCGCAGGCAAGATTGCACAAGCGTGCGGCCTGGCCGATGGCGAGGGGGGCTGGTGCGAGGTCGATTTCGTCTCGTACGCCTCGAAGGTCTTGCCAAGTGTCCATGTCATTGGCGATGCGATCGAATCGGGCTTGCCCAAGTCGGCGCACATGGCCAACGCCCAGGCGAAGATCTGCGCACGCGCCATCGTCGACTCGATGCTGGGACAAGCGCCCGACCCGGCGCCGGCCTTTGCCAACACCTGCTACAGCTTTATCGACGACAGGCAGGCGATGCATATCTCGACACTGTACCGCTACGACGCGGCAACGAAGAGCATGCTGGCCGGCGGCGCCAGCGTCCTGTCGGAGCAGCCGTCGGCACGGGAGGGCGACGACGCCGATGCCTGGGCACGGCGGATCTGGGCCGATACGTTGAACTAGCTACTGGGGCAGCGCCCGCACATCGGCCCGGCGCGCGCTGCGCATGCCCGAAAAAAAAAGCAGCCCGCGCGGGGCTGCCGTGTCCTGCATGCCGCCTGGCGCGTGTTACACGAACGCCGCCAGCGCACCTTTCATCTTCTTCAGGGCCGCCGATTCGATCTGGCGAATCCGCTCGGCCGACACGCCGAACTCTTCGGCCAGCGTGTGCAGCGTCGCACCCGAGCCATCGTCGTTCGCCAGCCAGCGCGCTTCGACGATGCGGCGCGAACGCGGGTCGAGCTTGCCCAGCGCCGTCTCTAGGCCTTCGGACTGCAGGCGCGTGACCTGCTCGGCCTCGAGCACGCGGGTCGGCTCCTGCTGGTCCGACGACAGGTAGGCGATCGGCGAAAACTTGTCGTCTTCGTCGTCGGTCGGCGCTTCCAGGGCGATGTCGCGCCCCGAGAGGCGGGTTTCCATCTCGATCACTTCCTCGCGCTTGACGTCGAGCATCTTCGCCAGGTCGTCGACCTGGGTCGGGGTCATCGCGTCCAGGCCGACCTTATTGCTGCGCAGGTTGAAGAACAGCTTGCGCTGGGCCTTGGTCGTGGCGACCTTCACCAGGCGCCAGTTCTTCAGGATGTATTCGTGCATCTCGGCCTTGATCCAGTGCATCGCGTACGACACCAGGCGCACACCCTGGTTCGGGTCGAAACGCTTCACGGCTTTCATCAGGCCGATATTGCCTTCCTGGATCAGGTCGGCGTGCGGCAGGCCGTAGCCGAGGTAGCCGCGCGCAATCGACACGACCAGGCGCAGGTGCGACAGCACGAGTTTTTGCGCGGCATCGAGATCGTTCGCTTCCCGCAGCCGCTTTGCCAGCGAAACCTCTTCCTCGTGGGTCAGCATTGGCAGGCGGTTGACGGCGGAAATATACGCGTCGATGTTACCGAGATTGCCAGTGAAACCGAGGTTCAGGGCACGACTGCTGGCCGGGACCAATGCGGATTGTGCGGACATCATAATTTTCCTCGTAAAATAATCTTTACTGCATCGTCATCGGAGCCGGGACATCCCGGCGGCTGACCGCACGCACAACGTCAACTGCGTGCCGGATGCATCTCAGACCTTGTTTACCTTCGCTTGAGCACCTATATTAGCACTCCCCATGGGAGAGTGCCAGCGACCCCACGGAAAGCTCGGGCCGTTTAAGTTTCATTAAAGTATTTCTTTAAGGAATCGAAAAAACATCTGCTTTACTGTAAAGGTGACCTTTGCATAACTATTGATATGCATCAAATGTGCCGGGCTGCGCTAACGGTCTGGAAGCAGGTTACGGGCCGTAGCGGCCTGCTTTCTGTTAGTTGGCGCACCTAGCATGGCCTTCGGCGCCTGCATGCGCGATTGTCTGGCGCGGCGGCGGCATGCATGCCTACAAGGCAGAATGTGAACAGGTGCCGCGGCCCGCATCATGGGCCCGTTTGAACGTGCCGAACGGGAAAAAAGAAACGGGTGATCGGCCTCGGCCATATCACCCGTTTTTCCCTGGCAAGCGCGGTCAGCGCATGCGCGCCAGGTGCCGCTGCACCGACAGCAAGGCCCCGAGCAAGCCGAGGCCTGCACTGATGGCGAGCAGGCCGCCCAGCTCCAGCGCGCCGAGCGGCGCGAGCTGGAATTCGGAGGCATACAGCCGCGCGAACTCGGCAATGGCCCCGTTCAGCGGCTGCAAGGCCAGCGTCACCGCGCCCAGGGCCACCGCGCCCGCGCACAGGCCGAGCAGGGCGCCCGTATAGTAGAACGGGCGGTGGATGAAGTTATCGGTCGCGCCCAGCAGCTTGGAGACGGCGATTTCCTCGCGCTGGGTCAGCACCTGCAGGCGGATCGTGTTGAACACGACCGCGATCACGACCACCCCCAGCGTGATGGCCAGCAGCAGCAGGGCCAGGCGCAGGATGCCGAGCAGGGCCGCCAGGCGTTTCACCCAGGCCGAGTCGACTTGCACGGTATCGACCTGCGCCAGCGCACCCATCTGCTCGACCAGGGCGTCGATGCGCGCCGCATCGGGCGTGTCGTTGACGCCCTCGAGCGTCATCACATAACTGTCGGGCAGGGGATTGTCGCCCAGCGTGTCGAGGGCCGCGGACAGGCCGCTGCGCTCCTTGAGGTCGTCGAGCGCCTGTTCGCGCGGCACGAAGACGATGCGGGCATTGCTGCCCTGCAGTATCTGGCGCAACTGCGGTTCGAGCGACTGCGCTTGTTCCCGCGTGGCGCCCGGTTTCACGAACAGGCTCACCTCGGGATCGACCGAGAGCTGCTCCGACATCGGCCGCACGTTGTCGAGCAGGGTGATGCCGGCGAACGGCAGCGCCAGCGCGACCGCCACCACCAGCACGTTGAACAGGAAACTGCCCGGCGACTTGCGCAGGTGGCTCAGCGCCGCGCCGAGGGCGAAGCGGTGCTCGCGCAGCCACGGGCTCATGCCGCACCCCCGGTAGGCGCGTGCGGCACGAGCGCGCCATGCTCGAGCCGGATCACGCGCGCCGCGCCGTCGAGCACTTGCTCGTCGTGGGTCGAGATCAGGCAAGTCACGCCGACCGAGTGGAAAGCGCGCAAGGCATCGAGCACCTTGTCGGCCGCCACCCGGTCGAGATTGGCGGTCGGCTCGTCGGCCAGGATGATCCGCGGGCGGTTGACGATGGCGCGCGCGATCGCCACGCGCTGCTGCTCGCCGCCGGACAATTCCAGCGGATGCGCCTTGGCCCGGTCGAGCAGGCCGACCTTGTCGAGGGCGGCACGCGCGCGCTGCTCGGCGCCTGCCTTCGGCGCGCCCGAGACCAGCAGCGGCAGCATCGTATTGGCCAGGATGGTACGGTCGTTCAGCAGGCGCTGGTGCTGGAAGATCAGGCCGAGTTTGCGGCGCAGGAAGGGGATGCCGGGCTTTTTCAGCATGCCGATGTCCTGGCCGAACACGATCACGCGACCGCTGCTGGGACGCTCGATGGCGGCGATCATCTTCATCAGCGTCGACTTGCCGGCCCCGGACGGGCCGGCCAGGTACACCAGTTCGCCCTTGTCGATGTTCAGGGACACCTCGCGCAGGGCGGTGGCATCGGCGCAATATTGCTTGGAAACTGAGTGGAATTCGATCATCGGCTCGTCGTTCTTGTGTCTTAACCCAGCAGCGCTTCGACGAACTCTTGCGCATCGAAGGGTTGCAGGTCGTCCAGCTTTTCGCCGACGCCGATGAAATACACCGGCACCGGCCGCGTGCGCGCGATCGCGGCCAGCACGCCGCCCTTGGCTGTGCCGTCGAGCTTGGTGATGACCAGGCCCGTCAGCTGCAGCGCGTCGTCGAAGGCCTTCACTTGCGCCAGCGCGTTCTGCCCCGTATTGCCGTCGATGACGAGCAGCAGTTCGTGCGGCGCGCCCGCCATGCCCTTGCCGATCACGCGCTTGATCTTCTTCAGCTCTTCCATCAGGTGCAGCTGGGTCGGCAGGCGGCCGGCGGTGTCGACCATGACGACGTCCACGCCACGCGCCTTGCCCGACTGCACCGCGTCGAAGGCCACGGCCGCCGGGTCGCCCGAAGCCTGCGAGATCACGGTGACGTTGTTGCGCTGGCCCCAGACCATCAATTGCTCGCGCGCCGCGGCGCGGAAGGTGTCGCCGGCGGCCAGCAGCACCGATTGCTCCGAGCGCTGCATGTGCTTGGCAAGCTTGCCGATGGTGGTGGTCTTGCCGGCGCCGTTGACGCCGGCAATCATCATCACCAGCGGCTCATGGCGGCCCAGTTCGAGCGGCTTTTGCAAAGGCTGCAGCATCTCGATCATCAGCGTTTTGAGCGCGGCCTTGACGGCGGCGGCGTCCAGCAGCTTGTCTTCCTTGACCTTGCGCCGCAGGCTGTCGAGCAGGAACTGGGTCGCGTCCATGCCGGCATCCGACATCAGCAATGCCGATTCGAGTTCCTCGTACAGGTCTTCGTCGATGCGGGCGCCGACGAACAGCAGCGACAGGTTGTTCGAGGTCTTGGACAGGCCGGCCTTCAGGCGCGTCATCCACGACCGTTTTTTTTCCGCTTCGGTGGTCGGGCGTTCGGCGGTTTCTTCGATGAAGAGGTCGGTCCCCGGCTCGGTGTGCAGGATCGGTGCCGGAGCCGGCGTGACTACCGGTGCGGCGGGCGGCGCGGCGGGCGCGCGCACGGAGGCGGGAGCAGGAGCGGGCGCCGGAGGCGCCGCTGCAAGCTCGACCTCGGCCGGCGTCTCGGGGGCGGCTTTTTTTCTCTTGAAAAAACTGAACATGGATTGAGTGGTGGCGGGTAGTGCATGCACATGCCGGGTTCGTTCACCGGCACGACGAAATGGGTCGCGCGTATTCTACCAGAGGGAGGTACTGACGAATCGGCAATGAACGGCGGGCGCGTGAGGCGCCACCCGTGCGCAAACGCGACAGTTCGGCTGCCGGCCCCGGCGGCCGTTCAACGACCTGGAGTGCGCCCGTCGTTCGTCTATCGTGCGCACTGGCGGGCCGGTGCGCGCCGGTCTAGAGTCGACCCGATGCCATCACCGGTAGAAAGGAGAGTGTATGCCATTACCGACACGCCCATGCCGCCTGGCCGGCGGAAACCGCGGGCTCGGCCTTGCCGCCTGGCTGTTCATCGCGCTTGTCGCGCTCTTCCTGACGCACCCCACGGCGGAGCAGCACAGCGTGTTCGAGGGGCCATTGCCGCTGCCGGCCGAACTCGAGCCGCTGTTGCCGGCCCCCGTACTCGACTGGAAAAGAGCCTGCATGCCGGCAAACAGAACCGCGGGCGGTGCAGGGCGGCGGGCGTGCCCCGGTGCGAGCACGGCAAGCACCCAAGCACCGCAGCCGGGGACATTCTGATTCCTGGCCAGTCCTGCGTGGAGCCGGCTGCCTTCTACTGCCGGTTGCGGGTCCACCAGTTGCCCTTTTTTTCCTGGGCGACCGGACTGAGGCGCCAGGCGCCGTAGGGGTTGTTGAACAGCGAGCCCGGGCCATAGTCGATGGGCGCGACCTGTTCGACGCGGTAGACCTGCTTGCCTTCGCTGACCGAAAACGTGTGGCCGTCGGCCAGCTGCGGCGCGTGTTCCAGCAGGTAGCGCGTGAAGAAACGCAGCATGTCGGCCGCCCCGGTCTTGTCGTCCGCGCTCGTGATCGCCTCGGGCAAGCCGAAGTTGTGCATGCCGCACGAATAGACGTCGGCGCCGGCCACGTAGACGACCAGTGCGCGGTGCGAGGTGAGGGCGTCGAGCTGCTCGCACATGTCGATCCAGTAAGCCGGGGCATGGGCGATGCCGGTGCTGTCGATCTTCACGCCCTGGCCGCCGGCATCGATGACCGCCGCGGCGGCGCGCATCATCGCATCGGCCGCCGCGCGCGAGCCGCCCGGTCCGACCAGGTAGGCAACCGTCGTATGGAAGGCGATGTCGGCCATCGCTTCGGTGGCGGCCCAATGCGGGCCGGCCCTGGCAAAATCGGTTGCCAGTTCCGGATCGGCCCGTTGCAGCACGAGTTCGCAGGCAAAGCCGGTCTCGGTGTCGCGCAACAGGGTTCCATCGAGGATATAACCGGTGCCGCTGGCGAGGATTTCGGCGGCCAGGGCGCTGCTGCTCTCCCATGGGCCGGGAATGCACAAGACCACTTCTGGGGTGTTGCTCACGGTGCTAGCTCTCCTCATTATTCTACGTCGGCGCCCGCCAGGAGCGCTTGATTGCTGTGTACGGCATGCCGCGGCGAAACGGCTGCGTTCGCAAGCCGCGCCAGCATGCCCGTCGAACAGCATAGCCTGTTCGGCAAAATGGTGCTTTTAACAATCGGGCAGGGGTGTGGGGGTATGCAGGCTGCCTGGCGAGCCGGGAAAGCGGGGGGAACTTTCGGCGGCGCCCGTGCCGGGCGCGGGGAGCGGCGTGCACGTGCACGCCGGGTCGCGTCGTCAGGCGCCGGCGGCGCCCGCGCCCGCGCTCAGCAGCCATGCCACCAGCAGCAGGAAGCCCATCGCCATCGCGAACAGGATGGCGACGCGGCGGCCGGTGGCGCCGTGCTCGAACAGGGCCGGCTTGTCGTAACTGAAACCGGCGAAATACGCATAGAACACCGTCGCCAGATAATGCACGGCGCCGAAGGTCTCGCCCAGTTCGCCCTTGCGCGGATGCTCGATCAGCAGGTGCGACAATGCCACCAGCACCACGTAGACGATGGAAGCGCCGAGCGGCGGCAGGTACAGGCCCATCCGTTCGATCCAGTGCCGCAGGGCCGGGCGCGAGCGCGCCAGGAAGGGCAGCACCAGATTATGGGTCAGGCCGGCGATCAGGATCAGTTTCAGCAGCACCGTCTTGTGCAGGCTGCCGCTGCCCATCGCCAGGTTGTGCAGGTTGGTTTCGGCCTGACGGTTATTTTCGACAAAGAACTCGGGCGAGGCGACCTTCAGCACGCGCTGGAACCAGCTGATCTCTTCGAGGGCGGCCAGCGCCACCAGCGCGCTCAGGCCGGCCAGCACCAGCAGCGCGAAGGCCGAGGTGGCCGGATCGTGGCGGCGTTCGGCGAAGACAAAGGCCAGCATGCCGGCAATGACCGTAAAGCACAGAAATTGCAACCATTCGACGATGCCGTCCTCGCCCAGCAGGCGCCACAGTGCCTTGGCATCCGGTCCCGACCATGCCAAGGCAAGTGCCAGCAGGAAGACATTGATGGCGACCGCCATGAGGATGACGGGATGTGACTGCCATTTCTTATTTGTCACGCACTTGCTCCTTACTGATTGAAAATGGTTCGATGGGCAAAGCCGCGCGCTGCGGGGCGCGGACCGCGCGGCGCCAGCCGCGCCTGCACAGCGCCGCCAGTGCCCAGCCCCACAGCAGCGGGTCGAGGACCGCATCCCACAGGTTGCCGGTCGGCAGGCGGAGCAGACTGAACAACACGAATGCGCCGAACAGGGCCGGGGCTTCGCGCCCGCCATGCCCGCGCAGGAGCGCCAGCGCACAGCCGGCCGCGCCAAGCAGGGCCAGGGCCGGCGCCGCGGTCGGGCCGAAGCCCGCATGGTAGAGCCCGAGCGAGAGCCAGCCGATCGCGTCCAGGTACAGCGCCGTGCCCGCCACGGCGAGAACGGCGGCGAGCGGGGTCGACATGAAGCTGCGCGGGGCCGCGCCCCGCCAGCGCGCGCACAGGCTGAGCAGGCACAGGCCCAGCAGCAGGCCGCTCGGATACTGGAGCGCCAGGCCCAGCCAGTACGCGGGCGAGGCCTTGCCGGGCAGCGCCATCAGCAAGCCGCAGGCGGCCGGCACCAGGACGGCCGCGGAGCGCGGCAGCCGCCATGATCGCGGCAGCAGGGCCAGCAGCAGGGCGGCCAGCACGGCGGTCCACCCCAGCCTTCCGTAGACGATTTGCCAGGCGAGATCGGGCAGCTGCATCAGATCTCGTCCCCGATCCGGATACGGTAGGCGTGGTAGGCAATCGCCTGGCGCTGGTGGGTATAGGTCACGTGCAATTCGTCGCCGGACTGGTGCATGGCCGGGTAGGAAAATTCATCGCCCGCCTTGCCGCTGGCGATGTCGTCGATCGTGCGCCAGGCGTGGCCGTCTTTCGAGATCGACAGGCGCAGGATGCTGCGCGCGGAGCCGCCGGCGGCGACATGGTTGTGCAGCATCAGGATGTCGCCGCTGCTCAGGCGGGTGGCCGCGAGCGAGGTACTGTGATTGGGCAAGTCGAGCGCCGGCAAGTCTTTCCAGCTGGCGCCGCCATCGTGGCTGTAGGCGTGCTGCACCCGCTGCTCGGCGCTCGCATCGCGCATCCAGGCCCGCACTTCCTTGTCCGACATCGGCACCAGCGCGGGCTGGAGCGTCGACATGCGCGCCCCGATCCGCTGCAGGCGGGTCGGCTCGCCCTGGGCGTCGAAAGCCATCAGCATCGGATACTTGATCCCGAGTTCGAAGTACACCGGCAGCCACCAGCCGCCGTCGGACAAGGCGATCGGCGCATTGCGCACCAGCACGCTGGTATTGAGCAGGGGCGAGAGGGGGAGCAGGCGGCGCACGGTGAAACTGGCGCCGGCATCGGGCGAAACCAGGTGCACGATGCGCGAGGCGGCCCAGCCGCCCAGGCCGGTGGCCACCACATACAGGTTGACCTGGCCGTCCGGGGCCGTCCAGGCGACCGGGTTGCCGATGCGCCGCACGCCGAAGCCGAGCGCCCGTCCAAGCGAATCGCGGCTTGCCACTTCCCAGGGCGCGCTCCATTTGCCGTCGCGCGAGCGGGCCGCGTAGACCTTGACGTCGGGACCGCTTTCACGGCTGCCGGCCCACCAGAAGGCCAGCATGCCGCCCGGTATTTTTGCGAGCGAACTCGCGTGCGCCGAGGGCGTATTGTCCGGCATCGGAATGAGCGACCTCGACAGTTCAGTCACGACCACCCGTCCGCTGGCATCGCTTGCCGGCGCCGTCAGCGTGGCCGGCGAGGGCGCCGCACGCGTCCAGCGCAGGGCTTCGGCGCCGGCCGCGGCAAGCAGGGCCAGGATGCAGACGGCAAGGATACGGTAGCGGCTGTATAGGGGTAAGGTAGCGGGACGTTGCATTATTGTCGGGAGGAGCAGACGAACAGCCAGCGCATGCCTGGGTGTTTCCAGTCGGCAGGCCGCCTTCGAAAGGCACCCCTTGCGGATGCGTTCTCAAATGAGCTGAAAGGGAGGATTCTAACCGAACTGAAGTTTTAGAAAATAAATTGCCGAATTTTTAGCAGCGGTCCGGCCCGCCTACCACGACGAAGCCCCTGGCGGGCAGGGGCTTGCGGATGGAAACCGGGGCGTCAACCTGCTTTCGCCGCCTGCGCCGCCTGGCGCAAGGTCTCCAGCGTGGCGTTCGGCGTGATCAGGTTGCCGTCGTAGCGCAGCTCGATCAGCGCCGGCAAGCCCTTGCCGTTCGCATGCGCCAGCGCCCGCTCCAGGGCCGGAGCGAAGTCGGCCGTCTTGCCGACGCGCTCGCCGTGCGCGCCATAGGCCTGCGCCAGCGCGGCGAAATCCGGATTGTGCAGGGTGGTGCCCGAGACGCGGCCTGGGTAGGTTTTTTCCTGGTGCATGCGGATCGTGCCGAACATGCTGTTGTTGAAGACGAGGATGACGACGCCCGCCCGGTACTGCACGGCGGTGGCCAGCTCCTGGCCGGTCATCATGAATTCGCCGTCGCCGGCGAAAGTCACGACGGTGCGGCGCGGCTCGACGATCTTCGCCGCCACGCCCGAGGGCACGGCGTAACCCATGGCGCCGTTGGTCGGCGCCAGCTGCGTGCGCATGCCGCCGTAGCGGTAGAAGCGGTGCGCCCAGGAGGCGTAATTGCCGGCGCCGTTGGTGACGATGGCGTCGCGCGGCAGCGCGGCCATCAGGTCCTGCACCACTTGCCAGAGGTCGAGCGGAGCCGGGGTGGAATCGGCAGCGTCGGCGAAGACCGGCGGCTGCGCCTGGAAGGCGGCCAGGTCGGACTTCGCCTCGGCCACCGTGTGGCGCCAGGCGCCGGCGTCGACCGGCTCCATGGCGGCCAGCATCGCGCTGACCTGCGGCGCGCCGCTGGCGATCATCAGGTCGGCCTGGTAGACGCTGCCCAGTTCTTCGGGATCGGCGTGGATGTGGACCAGGCGCTGGGCCGGGACCGGCGAGGCGAGCAGGGTGTAGCCGCCGGTCGTCATCTCGCCCAGGCGCGGGCCGATGGCGATGACCAGGTCGGATTGCTTGACGCGCGCGGCCAGCTTCGGATTGATGCCGATGCCGACGTCGCCGATGTAGTTCGGATGCGCGTTGTCCAATAAATCCTGGAAGCGGAAGGTGCAGGCCACCGGCAGCGCGTTGGCTTCGGCGAAGGCTTGCAGGTCGGCGCAGGCTTGCGCATTCCAGGTGCCGCCCCCGAGGAGGACGATCGGGCGCTGCGACTCGGCCAGCATGCCGCGCAGGGTCTCGATCTGGGCCGGGGAGGGCGCGGCCTGCACCGGCTGGTAGCGGCGGGTGTCGGCCACTTGCGCCGTCTCGACCAGCATGTCTTCCGGCAGCGCCAGCACCACCGGGCCCGGACGGCCGCTGGTGGCGACCTGGAAGGCGCGCGCGATGTATTCGGGGATGCGGTCGGCGCGGTCGATTTGCGCCACCCATTTCGCCATCTCGCCGTACATGCGGCGGTAGTCGATTTCCTGGAAGGCTTCGCGGTCGACGAAGTCGTTGCCGACCTGGCCGATGAACAGGATCATCGGCGTCGAGTCCTGATAGGCGGTGTGCACGCCGATCGAGGCGTTGGTCGCGCCCGGACCGCGCGTGACGAAACAGATGCCTGGCCTGCCGGTCAGCTTGCCGTAGGCCTCGGCCATGAAGGCCGCGCCGCCTTCCTGGCGGTTGACGACGAAGCGGATCTCGGAATCGTGCAGTGCGTCGAGCACGTCGAGATAGCTTTCGCCGGGCACGCCGAAGGCGGTGTCGACGCCGTGGATGTGCAATGCGTCGACCAGGATCTGGCCGCCGGTACGGGAAGGGTGCGTCATGTGTCGGTCATCCTTGGAGGTTGGGCCGGGCCAGGCCGGCATCGTGGCATTCTATGCAATCGATGCGGCCCGGGCTTTTCAAATGGCGACACCAAATTTCAGAAATCGCGGCCATGACCCCTATCGGTTACAATGTCGACCGTGAAGCAGGCCAGACAGCCGCTGGCTGGCACTCCCAAGGTGCCGGCGGGAGGAAGGTCCGGACTCCATAGAGCAGGGTGACGGTTAACGGCCGTCCGCCGAAAGCCCGGGTGCAAGCCCGGGTATAAGGCGAGGAACAGGGCCACAGAGACGAGCGTATTCAGTTACGGTGAAACGCGGTAACCTCCACTCGGAGCAATTCCAAATAGGCACGCGTTGATGTTGCTCGCGGAGCGTGCGGGTAGGAAGCTTGAGCGCCGGAGTAATTCGGCGCCTAGAGGAATGGCTGTCATAGGGGCGTCCCGCAAGGGAGACCACTACACAGAATCCGGCCTATCGGCCTGCTTTACACTGATTATTTTGCGCAAGGGGACCCAGGTGCCTCGATACGTCCTTGCTCTCGACCAGGGAACGACCAGTTCCCGCGCCATCCTGTTCGATCGCCAGGGGCAGGTCTTCGCCTGCGCCCAGCAGGAATTTCCCCAGCATTTTCCGCAGCCCGGCTGGGTCGAGCACGACGCGCTCGATATCTGGAACAGCCAGCTCGCCTGTGCGCGCCAGGTGCTGGCCGGCAGCGGCGTCCCCGCTTCCCAGGTCGCCGCCATCGGCATCGCCAACCAGAGGGAAACCACCGTCGTCTGGGACCGCGCCAGCGGCGACCCGGTCGCGCGCGCCATCGTCTGGCAGGACCGGCGCACCGCCGGCGCCTGCGACCGCCTGCGCGAAGCGGGCCACGCACGCCAGATCAGCCGCAGCACCGGCCTGGAGCTGGACGCCTACTTTTCCGCCACCAAGCTGCAATGGCTGCTCGACAACGTGCCCGGCGCGCGCGCACGCGCCGAACGCGGCGAATTGTGCTTCGGCACCATCGACAGCTGGCTCGCCTTCAAGCTGTGCGGGCGCCACGTTACCGATGTCAGCAACGCCTCGCGCACGATGCTCTACAACATCCACACGATGCGCTGGGATCCCTTCCTGCTCGACCTGTTCGGCGTGCCCGCGGCGATGCTGCCGGAAGTGGTGCGCAGCTCGGACCGGGTGGGCATGGCGATGGAAGAATGGTTCGGCCGGCCGATCCCGCTGTCGGGCATCGCCGGCGACCAGCAGGCCGCCACCTTCGGCCAGGCCTGCTACGACAAGGGGATGGTGAAAAACACCTATGGCACCGGCTGCTTCATGCTGATGCACGCCGGCTATGTGCCGCCGGTGTCGCGCAACCGGCTGCTGGCGACCATCGGGTGGAAGATCGACGGCCGCACCGATTACCTGTTGGAGGGCAGCGTGTTCATGGGCGGCGCCACGGTGCAGTGGCTGCGCGACGGCCTCGGCATCATCAAGGAGTCGAGCGAGGTCGAGGCGCTGGCGACCTCGGTGCCCGATTCCGGCGGCGTGATGCTGGTGCCGGCCTTCGTCGGCCTGGGCGCGCCGCACTGGGACCCGTATGCGCGCGGCACGATCGTCGGCATGACGCGCGGCACCACCGCGGCGCACGTCGCGCGCGCGGCGGTGGAAGCGATCGCCTACCAGAGCGCCGAATTGCTGGCGGCAATGCAAAAGGATGCCGCCTGCCCGGTGATGGAAGTGCGCGCCGACGGCGGCGCCGCGCGCAACGACCTGCTCATGCAGTTCCAGGCCGACTTGCTGGGCGTGCCGGTGGTGCGTCCGCTGGTGACCGAAACGACGGCGCTGGGGGCGGCCTACCTGGCGGGCCTGGCCGAAGGCTTCTGGGCCTCGCGCGAGGAAATCGGCGCCTTGTGGAAGGTCGAACGCCGCTTCGAGCCGGAAATGGCGTCCGACCTGCGCGCCGCGCTGCGGGCGCGCTGGGCGCGCGCGGTCGAGCATGCCAAGGGCTGGGCCGAGCACTGACACCGGAAATCGACGTGAATGCGGCAAGCCCGACCGACGCACCGGGCGCCGGAGCCGGCAGACGACGACACGTTAGTGTCCGGGTGAGTATCCGGACTTATCTTTCGACGATCTCCAGGTCGAATTCGTCCACGCCCGCCACTTCCCCATGCACCCGGTCGCCCGGTTTCAAGGCGCCGACCCCGCCCGGCGTGCCGGTGAAGATCACATCCCCCGGCGCCAGCGTCACCAGGCGCGACAGATGGCTGATGATGTCGGCGATCGGCCAGATCATCTCGTTCAGGCAGCCGTCCTGGCGCACTTCGCCGTTGACCAGGATGCGGATGCAGGCGTCCTCGGACGGGTGGCCGAAGGCGCTTACCGGGCGCAGCGGCGTGCAGGGCGCCGACGCATCGAAGCCTTTCGCCATGTCCCACGGCCGGCCCGCTTCCTTGGCCGCTGCCTGCAGGTCGCGCCGGGTCAGGTCGATGCCCACGCCATAGCCCCACACCTTGGCCAGGGCCTCGTCGGCCGGAATGTCGGCGCCGCCCGAGCGCAGGGCGACGACCAGCTCGATCTCGTGGTGCAGGTCGCTGGTGGCCGGCGGATAGCGCAGGGCGCCTTCGGCCGGCACCAGCGCGTCGGCCGGCTTGGCGAAGAAGAAGGGCGGTTCGCGCTCCGGATCGCTCCCCATCTCGCGCGCATGGGTCGCGTAGTTGCGGCCGACGCAGAACACGCGGCGGATCGGGAAGCGCGCGCTGCTGCCGAATACGGCAAGCGAGGGCGGCGCAGGAGGCGTGAAGGCGAATTCGGTCATGAGGCTCTCTGGTGGACGGTATCGCCCCATTATAAGTACCCGCTCGGGAATCGATGTGTTTTTGACTCTAGAAGCCAATTCGCCCGCGCCCCGCCGGCACCCGCAGCCGCACGTCGCCCGGCGCCACATGGCCGCGCCCCTCGGCCACCGCGTAGCCCAGGCTGTCGAGCAGGGTCTTGCGCAAGTCGCGCGGCGCGACCGGCGCCAGCCGGTCGAGCACGGCGTCGGCCAGCTGGGTGTCGAAGCCGGACAAGTTCAATTCCACCAGCAGCGCCGCATAGATGCGCTGGGCGATGCCGGCCGCCTGCGCCGGGGTCGGCGCCGGGACGTCGTAGACGGCCATGCGGTTGAGCAGCGGGGCCGGGATGCCCTCGGTCGAGTTGGCCGTCAGCACCCAGAAGATCTGGCTGGCATCGATCTCGACGTCGATGAATTCGTCGCGAAACGCCTTCGAGGTTTCCGGCTCCAGCAACTGGTAGAGGGCGGCCAGCGGATCGGACTGCGAGGAGCCGCTCGCCTTTTCGACTTCGTCGAGCACGACCACGGGATTGGCATACTGGCCGCGTACCAGGCGCTCGGCCACCTTGCCGCATTTGGCGCCGCGCCAGCTGGCCGAGCTGCCGGTGATGACGAAACCGGCGGAGAGGGCGTTCATGCTGATCAATTCGCAATCGGTGCCCATCGCGCGCGCCAGGCGCTTGGCGAAATGGGTCTTGCCGACCCCGGGGTCGCCCAGCAGCAGGATCGGCATCACGTTGAAACCCTTGTTGCCGGCATGGGCCAGGCGCAGATAGCGCGCCAGGTCGTCCAGCACGGCGTCGAAGTTCGGGCATTCCTCGAACAGCGGGGCGAGGGCGTCGATCGAGGAGGGGGTAGTGACGAAGCGCTCGGGCCCGGCGCCCAGCATGCGTTCGTAGAAGGCTTCGAGCTCGGGCGAGCGTCCGCGGCTACGCTCGAGCGCATCCTGCACGTCGAGCAGATCGTACACGGCACGGGTTCGGGCGATCGTGAGGCTCACCATCATCTCCTTGCTATATCACCAACTTCGGCCCGCGTTCGCCGAACAGCGGGCGATGAGAAATCCTAACCCGTCCCGCATGAATCCGCAATTTCCCGCTGTGCCGTGCGGGAGGGTCCCGCCGGAACGATCGATGCGAAAAAATTTTCCAGATTGCAACGATCGCGCTGACCTGTCTAGATGAGGTAAGACTTTCACACATTTACCTAAGTGCTTAATTTTCCGAGAGATTTTAACGCGACCATACTTCAGCGATGCGCGCTAAGTCCTTCATTTCATTAGCAAAATTCGGATTTTTCCTACGGGAATTCGCTTGACCAGTAACAACGCTTCCTCTAAAGTGGGAATCAGTGTGAAAAAGTGCAGTTTTGTGGGAGAAATTCAGGTCTCCCGGCGCGCAAAACAACTAAACTGATAACTCTCCAAAGCTAGGTATCTACGTGTTTCAAGGCGCGTCTGCGATCAATCTCGATGCGAAGGGCCGGATGTCGATTCCGGCAAAGCATCGTGACGCCCTCGCGCTGCAATGCGAAGGACGCCTCACGCTGACCCGCCATCCGCACGGCTGCCTGTTGTTTTTCCCCCGCTCGGTCTGGGAAACCCACCGCGAGCAGATTGCCGCCTGGCCCATGTCGGCCCGCGCCTGGCAGCGCATTTTCCTCGGTAACGCCTGCGATGTCGAGATCGACAGCGCCGGCCGTGTCCTGATCTCGCCCGAACTGCGCGCCGCTGTCGGCCTGGAAAAAGAAGTGATGATGCTCGGCATGGGCAGCCACTTCGAGATCTGGGATGCCGCCAGGCTGGCCGCCGATGAAGCATCCGCCATCGCCGGCGGCATGCCCGATGGCCTTTCGAATTTCTCTTTCTGAGGCACGGATGACGATTGCCACTCCGGTGCCCGAACTGTTGCATCGCACGGTACTGCTCGAAGAAGCGGTCGACGCGCTCGACCTGACCGGCGCGCGCGCGGGCGGCCTCTATATAGACGGTACCTTCGGCCGCGGCGGCCATAGCCGGCTGATCCTGTCGCGCCTGGCCCCGCACGGGCGCCTGGTCGCCTTCGACAAGGACTTGCAGGCCATCGCCACCGCCGCCCAGATCACCGATCCACGCTTTTCGATCGTCCACGACAGCTTCGCCACCATGGGAACGGCGCTGGCCGCCCAGGGCGTGTCGCACGTGGACGGCATCCTGCTCGACCTGGGCATTTCCTCGCCCCAGGTCGACGACGCCACGCGGGGCTTCAGCTTCCGCAACGACGGCCCGCTCGACATGCGGATGGACACGACACGCGGACTCTCGGCCGCCGAATGGATAGCCACGGCGACCGAACAACAACTGGAAAAGGTGATACGGGATTATGGGGAAGAACGGTTTGCTTTTCAGATTGCAAAGGCGGTTGTTGCTCGCCGGGCAGTCGAACCAATTTCAAGCACACGCCAGCTTGCCGCAATCGTGGCAGACGCGGTCAAGACTCGGGAAAAAGGCAAGGATCCGGCCACCCGTACCTTTCAGGCTATCCGGATTTTCGTCAATCAAGAGCTTGAGGACCTCGAGGCAGGGCTGACGGCCGCCTACGCCATGCTCGCGCCCGGCTCGCGCATGTCCGTGATCAGCTTCCACTCGCTCGAAGACCGCATGGTCAAACAATTTTTCGCCGGTAAAGCGAAGCTGCCGCAACCGGACCGCCGCCTGCCGATCCGCGCCGTCGACCTGCCGCAGCCGCAGATGAAACTGATCGCCAAGATCAAGCCGTCGAGCGAGGAAGTGGCGGCCAACCCGCGCGCCCGCTCGGCGGTGCTGCGCGTGGCCGAGCGCCTGGAGGATGTGGCGAAGGGCGCAATGCGATGAGCAACAAGCTCAACATCGTGCTGGCTGCCGGCCTGATCGCGTGCGGCCTGACCCTCGTTAACGCCCGCTACCAGGCGCGCCACCTGTTCATCGAACTCGAACGCCTGCAGCAGGCTTCGCGCCAGCTCGACATCGACTGGGCCCAGCTCCAGCTCGACCAGTCCACGCTGGGCAAGAGCGAGCGCATCGAACAGATCGCCCGCACCGAATTGAACATGGCGCCGCTGACCCCGGCCCGCACCCAGTACCTGACGGCGGAGGGCGCGCGATGAAACGCGACAAGCCGTTTACCACCGGGCGCGTGGCCGCCTCGAAAGGCATGGCCTTCTCGAAAAGCCCGGTGCTGGCCGTGCGCCTGCCCGACTGGCGCTCGCGCCTGATGCTGTTCGTGCTGTTCGCCGCCTTCGCCGCGCTCGGCCTGCGCGCGCTGTGGCTGCAGGCCATGTCGACCCAGTTCCTGCAAAAGCAGGGCAAGAGCCGTTACGAGCGCACGCTCGAACTGCCGGCCACGCGCGGCAAGATCATGGACCGCAACGGCCAGGTGCTGGCTTCCTCGCTGCCGGTGAAAGCCGTCTGGGCGATTCCCGAGGACGTGCTGTCCTCGCCGCCGGAAAAACTGGCCGAGCTGGCGCGCCTGCTCGAGATGCCGGAATCGGAACTGCGCAAGAAACTCGATTCGGACCGTACCTTCGTCTACCTCAAGCGCCAGGTCGAGATGGACATCATCGCCAAGATCGACAAGCTCAAGATCAACGGCCTGGACACGCGCAAGGAATACAAGCGCTTTTACCCGCAGGGCGAAGTCATGACCCACATGGTGGGTTTCACCAACGTCGAAGACGTGGGCCAGGAAGGCATGGAGCTGGCCCAGCAAAAATCCCTGGTCGGCGTGCCGGGCAGCCGCCGCGTGATCAAGGACCGCCTGGGCCGCATCGTCGAAGACCTGGGCTTTTCGCGCGCGCCGCACGACGGCAAGGACCTCACGCTCTCGGTCGACAGCAAGCTGCAGTACATCGCCTTCACCAGCGTGAAGAACGCGGTCGAGAAGTTCAACGCCAAGGCCGGCGCCGCCGTGGTGCTGGACGTGCACACGGGCGAAGTGCTGGCGCTGGCCAACTACCCGACCTACAACCCGAACGACCGCAAGAAGCTCACCGGCGAACAGCTGCGCAACCGCGTCATCACCGATACCTACGAGCCGGGTTCGATCATCAAGCCGTTCACGGTCGCGCTGGGCCTGGAAAAGAAGATCATCACTCCGAACACGGTGTTCGATACCGGTTCCGGACGCATCACCATCGGCGGGCGCACGATGCGCGACTCGCACCCGAAACCGATGCTGACCACCAGCGGCGTCGTCCAGAAGTCGTCGAACGTCGGCGTCATCAAGATCGCGCAGATGATCCCGCCGCAGGAAATGTGGGAGCTGTACACGAAACTCGGCTACGGCCAGGCCCCGCGCTTCGGCTTCCCGGGTCCGGCCGCCGGCCGCGTGCGGCCATGGAAATCCTGGCGTCCGGTCGAATACGCGAACATGGCCTTCGGCCACGGCCTGTCGGTCTCGTTGCTGCAGATGGCGCGCTCGTACATGATTTTCGCCCGCAACGGCGACATGATCCCGCTCTCGTTCGTGAAGCTGGACGAAGAGCCGGCCGGCCAGCAGATCATCTCGCCGAAGACGGCGGCCCAGGTGCGCACCATGCTCGAATCGGTGGTGAGCCCGGAAGGGACGGCCTCGCGCGCCCAGGTGGCCGGCTACCGCGTCGGCGGCAAGACCGGCACCGCGCAAAAGATCGTCGACGGCCGCTACTCGCAGACCAGCTATGTCGGTTCCTTCGTGGGCATCGCGCCGATGTCGAAACCGCGCTTCGTGATCGCCGTGATGATCGACGACCCGAGAGGCGCCGTGCACACCGGCGGCGGCGTGGCCGCGCCGACCTTCGCCGACCTGGCGGCCAGCGCGCTCAGGGCCGACAACATTCCGCCCGATTCGTCGGTTACCGACATCATCATTCCTGAAATTCCACTCGAGGAGAGTTTGTGATGACAGCAAGTGAGCGCGACATCGGCAAGCGAGACATCGCACGATGGATCGTCGCCGCCGCACCGGGCGGCAAACTCGTATCCGACTCGCGCCAGGTGGAGCAGGGCGACGTCTTCTTCGCCTATCCGGGCGACGCCGGCGACGGCCGCCGTTTTATCCAGGCTGCCATCGACGCCGGCGCCGCCGCCGTCGTCTACGATCCGCGCGATTTCGCCTGGGACGAGGAGTTTACCGTGCCGCACCTGGCCGTACCCGGCCTTAAGCCCCAGGCCGGCGTCATCGCGCACGCCGTGTTCGGCCAACCCGACGCCGACATGTTCACCGTCGGCGTGACCGGCACCAACGGCAAGACCTCCTGCACCGTCTGGCTCGGCCAGGCCTTCGCCAAGCTCGGCGAGACCGCCGCCGTCATCGGCACGCTGGGGGTGGCCATGTTCAAGGGCCGCGGCGAACCGACCTTCCAGGTCACCGGCTATACCACGCCCGACGCCGTGCTGCTCGCGTCGCGCCTGGCGGCCGTGCGCGAAGCGGGCGCGCGCACGCTGGCCATCGAAGTGTCGTCGATCGGGCTGGAGCAGGAACGCACCGCCGGCATGCATTTCGACGTCGCGATCTTCACCAACCTGACGCGCGACCACCTCGACTACCACGGCGACATGGCAAGCTACGAAGCGGCCAAGGCCAAGCTGTTCGCCTGGCCCGGCTTGCAAACGGCGGTCGTCAACCTCGACGACCCGGCCGGACAGCGCCTGGTGGCGCGCCTGCGCGCGACTAGTCCGGCGCTGGCCGTCACCGGCTACACGCTGGAGGACGAAGCGGCGCAACCGGCAATCGAGGGCGTGACGATCCTGCGCGCGGCGAACAAGCGCAGCCGCCCGGCCGGTTCCGAATTCCAGCTCCAGGCCCCGGGCGGCAGCATGCTCGTCAAGACCCGGCTGGTCGGCCAGTTCAACATCAGCAATGCGCTGGCGGTACTGGGCGCGCTGCTGGCCAAGGGCGTGGAACTGACGGCGGCCGTCGAGGCGATCGAAGCGCTGCTGCCGGCCCCGGGCCGCATGCAGCAGGTCGGCGGCCAGGATGCGCCGCTGGTCGTGATCGATTACGCGCACACCCCTGACGCGCTGGAAAAAACCCTGCAGGCGCTGCGCCAGGTGGCGACCGAACGCGGCGGCCAGCTGTGGTGCGTGTTCGGCTGCGGCGGCGACCGCGATCCGGGCAAGCGCCCGCAGATGGGCGCGATCGCCCAGGCGGCCGATTTCGTGCTCGTCACCAGCGACAATCCGCGCGGCGAAGAGCCGGGCGCGATCATCGCCCAGATCGTGGCCGGCATGGACGCAGGCGCGCAGCACCAGGCGATCGAGGACCGCGCCACCGCGATCCTGGCCGCCGTGAAGCAGGCGAACAAGCAGGACGTGATCCTGCTGGCCGGGAAGGGCCACGAGCCCTACCAGGAAATCAAGGGCAAGAAACTGCCGTTTTCCGACGCCGACCACGCCGCGCTGGCCTTGAGCGCGCGGCTCACCATGATGAGGACGAACTAGCATGCGCGGTACGCTCGCCGAATTGATCGCGTCGATGCCCGGCTCGCTGCTGCTCGCGAACGCCAGCTTCGACCAGGTCTCGACCGACAGCCGCACGGCCAATGCCGGCGCGCTGTTCGTCGCGTTGCGCGGCGAAACCTTCGACGCCCACGATTTCCTGCCGCAGGTGGCGGCCAATGGCGCGGCCGCGGTCGTGGCGGAACGCCTGCCGGAAGGCTGGAACCTGCCGGCCATCGTGGTGCCGGACACCCTGGCCGCACTGGGCCAGATCGCCAACCATTGGCGCCGCCGGCACGCCATCCCCGTCATCGGCGTCACTGGCAGCAACGGCAAGACGACGGTCAAGGAAATGATCGCGGCGATCCTGGCCGCCGCCTTCGGGGAAGAAGCGCGCCTGGCCACGCAAGGCAATTTGAACAACGAGATCGGCGTGCCGCTGACGCTGATGCGCCTGGGAGCGTCGCACCGCGCGGCCGTGGTCGAACTGGGCATGAACCATCCGGGCGAGATCGCGCGCCTGGCGGCGATCGCCGGGCCGACCGTCGCCATGGTCAACAACGCGCAGCGCGAGCACCAGGAATTCATGCACACCGTGGAAGCGGTCGCGCTGGAAAACGGCGCCGTGCTGTCGGCGCTGCCGGCCGATGGCGTAGCCGTCTACCCGGGCGACGACACCTACACGGCGCTGTGGCGGAAACTGGCCGCGCACTGCCGCAGCATCACCTTCGGCTTTACCGACGCCTGCGATGTGCGCGCCAGCCATGTCAGCACGGGATTTGGTAACAATTTGAAAGTGACGACCCCGGACGGCGAATTCGGGTTGAAACTGGCGGCGGCAGGCGAACACAATGTGCGCAATGCGCTGGCGGCGATCGCCTGCGCGCTGGCGGCCGGCATCGCGCAGGACCTGATCGTGCGCGGACTGGAAAGCTTCGCGCCGGTCGGCGGCAGGCTGCAGCAAAAGCGGTCCGCCTGCGGCGCGCTCGTGATCGACGACACCTATAACGCCAATCCGGACTCGATGCGCGCCGCGATCGACGTGCTGGCGAGCTACCCGGCACCGCGCATCCTGGTGGTGGGCGACATGGGCGAAGTCGGCACGCAGGGACGCGAGTTCCACGAAGAGATCGGCGCGTATGCGCACAGCCGCGGCATCGAGACGGTGCTGGCGACGGGCGAGCTCTCGACCTACCTTGTGGCCAGCGGCGCACACCATTACGAGCAGTTTGACGATTTATTGGCAGCACTGGACAAGCAACTGGGCGGCAATTCTGATGCAACTGTGTTGGTGAAGGGCTCGCGTTTCATGAAGATGGAACGCGTCGTCAATCACCTGACCGGATCCACACACACTGGCAAGGACGCCCACTAAATGCTGCTCTGGCTTGCACAATACCTGCAGGACTATATCGGTCCGATGCGCGTATTTAACTTCATCACCTTCCGCGCGGTGTTCGCCACGATCACGGCGACCGCGCTCGGCCTGTTTACCGGCCCCGCCGTCATCCGCAAACTGACCGAGATGAAGGTCGGGCAGGCGGTGCGCACCCAGGGTCCGCAGACCCACCTGAAAAAACACGGGACCCCGACCATGGGCGGGGTGCTGATCCTCATTTCGATCGCCATTTCGACGCTGCTGTGGTGCGACCTGTCGAACCGCCTGATCTGGCCGGTGCTGATCGTCACGCTCGGTTTCGGCGCCGTCGGCTGGGTCGACGATTACCGCAAGGTGGTCTACCAGGACCCGGAAGGCATGCGCTCGCGCGAAAAATACTTCTGGATGTCGCTGGTCGGCCTGGCCGCCTCGCTCTATCTCGCGTTCTCGGTGTCGGCCAAGTCCCCGTGGGGCGTGGCCCAGCTGTTCTGGGCCTGGGTGCAGTCGGGCTTTTCGCTCAGCCTGCCGCCCAAGGCCGACCTGATCGTCCCCTTCTTCAAGACCATCAGCTATCCGCTGGGCGTGTGGGGCTTCATCGCGCTGACCTATTGCGTCATCGTCGGCACCTCGAACGCGGTCAATTTCACCGACGGCCTCGACGGCCTGGCGATCATGCCGACCGTGATGGTCGGCGCGGCCCTCGGCCTGTTCGCCTACCTGACCGGCAACGCCACGTTCGCGAAATACCTGTTCATCCCGCATATCGAAGGCGCCGGCGAACTGCTGATCTTCTGCGGCGCGATGGCCGGGGCGGGCCTGGCTTTCCTCTGGTATAACGCGCACCCGGCCCAGATGTTCATGGGCGACGTCGGCGCGCTGGCCCTGGGCGGCGCGCTCGGCACCATCGCCGTCATCGTGCGCCAGGAAATCGTCCTGTTCATCATGGGCGGCGTGTTCGTCGCCGAGACGCTGTCGGTGATCATCCAGGTCGCCTGGTTCAAGTTCACCAAGAAGCGCTACGGCACCGGCCGCCGCGTCTTCCTGATGGCGCCCCTGCACCACCATTTCGAACAAAAAGGCTGGAAGGAGACCAAGGTCGTGGTCCGCTTCTGGATTATCACGATGGTCCTGGTCCTCATCGGCCTGTCCACCTTGAAGCTGCGTTGATGAACTACGAAGGCAAACTCGCCCTGGTCCTTGGGCTCGGAGAATCCGGGCTCGCGATGGCGCAATGGCTCAGCCGGTGCGGCGCCTCCGTGCGCGTGGCCGATACGCGCACGGAGGCGCAGCTCGCGCAGCGCCTGGCTGCGCTGCGCGCAGCCGTACCCGGCGCCGAGTTCATCGGCGGCGAATTCACGGCCGCCCTGGTCGAAGGCGTCGATTTCGTCGCCGTCAGCCCGGGCCTGGCGCCGCACAAGGAACTGGCCTGCATCACGCCGGCCGCGCAAGACAGGAACATCCCCGTCTGGGGCGAGATCGAGCTGTTCGCCCAGGCGCTGGCCGCCCTCGAGACGGAGCGCGGCTATGCGCCGAAAGTGATCGCCATTACCGGCACCAACGGCAAGACCACCGTCACCAGCCTGACCGGTTTGCTGTGCCGCCGCGCCGGTCTCGACACGCGCGTGGCCGGCAACATCAGCCCGGCCGCGCTGGACGTGCTGCGCGCGGCCCTCGATGCGGACAAGCTGCCGCAGGCCTGGGTACTGGAACTGTCGAGCTTCCAGCTGCACCTGACCTTCAGCCTGGGCGCCGACGCGGCCACGGTCCTGAACCTCACCCAGGACCACCTGGACTGGCACGGCGACATGGCGGCCTATGCGGCCGACAAGGCGCGCATCTTCGGCGCCGGCACGACGCGCGTGCTCAACCGCGACGACGCCATCGTCATGGGCATGGCCGCACCCGGCGTGGCGCAGCTGACTTTCGGCACGGGCGAGCCGCAGGAAGCGAACAGCTTCGGCCTCGTCAGCGAGCGCGGCGTGCTGTGGCTGGCGCATGCGGCCGCCCTCGAGGAGAGCGAAAAGAAGCCGGGCAAGGGCCGCTCGAAGGCCCTGGCCGGTGAAGCAGCGCCTGCCGTCGACACCGTCGTCAACCGCCTGATGCCGGCCGACGCCCTGAAAATCCGCGGCCTGCACAATGCCTCGAACGCGCTGGCCGCGCTGGCCCTGTGCCGCGCCGCCGGCTTGCCGCTCGCGCCGCTGCTGCACGGCCTGCGCGAGTACGCGGGCGAGCCGCACCGCGTGGAACTGGTCGCCACCATCGACGGCATCGATTACTACGACGACAGCAAGGGTACCAACGTCGGCGCCACGGTGGCCGCCTTGCTCGGCCTCGGCAAGGCCTTTACCGGCGGGGACCAGCAGATCGTCCTGATCGCCGGCGGCGACGGCAAGGGCCAGGACTTCACGCCGCTGGCCGAACCGGTCGCGCGCCATGCGCGCGCGGTGCTGTTGATCGGCAAGGATGCGCCGGCCGTGAGGGCGGCGATCGAGCCGTCCGGCGTGCCTTGCTTCGATCTCGACGACTTGCCGCAGGCAGTGCGCCGCGCCGCCGGCCTGGCACGCGCCGGCGACAGCGTGCTGTTGTCGCCGGCCTGCGCCAGCCTCGACATGTTCACCAATTATGCGCACCGCGCGCAGGTGTTCGTCGAGGCCGTGCGCGAGATCGGACTGGAAAAAGGGGTGGAGCCCTGATGGCCTTCCAGATTCCCTTCAAGTTCCCGGGTTCCGCCAGCGAGGCAGGCATCGCCGAGCGCAGCCGTCCCTCCAAGATGATGGACTACGACCAGCCGCTGGTCTGGGTCACCCTGATCCTGATGCTGTTCGGGATGGTGATGGTGTATTCGGCCTCGATCGCGCTGCCGGACTCGCCCAAGTTCGCCCACCTGCTGGGCCGCCACGAATACTTCCTGTACCGCCAGGCCGGCTTCATCGCGGTGTCGATCGCGGCCGCCTTCCTCGTTTTCCGGATTCCCGTAGCCGTGCTGCAGAAGCTGGCACCGATGATGTTCGTCGCCACGCTGGTGCTGCTGATGCTGGTCCTGGTCCCGGGCATCGGCGTGTCGGTGAACGGCGCGCGGCGCTGGCTGTCGCTGAAAGTGTTCAACCTGCAGCCGTCCGAGATGATGAAGATCGTCGCGGTGCTGTACGCCGCCGACTTCACGGTGCGCAAGCAGCAGTACATGCACAAGCTGACCAAGGGCTTCATGCCGATGGCGTTCGCCATCGGCGTGGTCGGCCTGCTGCTGCTGCTCGAACCCGACCTCGGCGCCTTCGGCGTCATCGTCTGCATCGCCATGGGCATCCTGTTCCTGGGCGGCTTCAACATGATCTGGTTCGGCGGCATCGGCGCCATCCTGGTCGTCATCTTCACCTCGATCATCGCGCTCTCGCCGTTTCGCCGCGCGCGCATGTTCGCCTACCTCGACCCGTGGCAGGAAGACAATGCGCTGGACAAGGCCTACCAGCTGACGCACTCGCTGATCGCCTTCGGCCGCGGCGAGATCGCCGGCGTCGGCCTGGGCAACAGCGTCGAGAAACTGCACTACCTGCCGGAAGCGCATACCGACTTCATCCTGGCCGTGATCGGCGAGGAACTCGGCCTGATCGGCGTGCTCGTCACGCTGGCGATGTTCTACTGGCTGGTCAAGCGTGCCTTCGACATCGGCCGCCAGGCCATCGCCCTCGACCAGTTCTTCGCCGGCCTGGCAGCGAAGGGCATCGGCATCTGGGTCGGCGTGCAGACCTTCATCAACATGGGCGTGAACCTGGGCTTGCTGCCGACCAAGGGCCTGACCCTGCCCCTGATGAGCTATGGCGGCTCGGGCGTCGTCATCAACTGCGTGGGACTGGCGATCCTGCTGCGCATCGACTACGAAAACCGCGTGCTGATGCGGGGAGGGCGGCTATGACGGCGCCGGTGAAAAAGCTCATGATCATGGCGGCCGGCACCGGCGGCCACATCTTCCCGGGCGTGGCGATCGCGCAGACGATGCGCGCGCGCGGCTGGACCGTGACCTGGCTCGGCACCGCGCACGGCATGGAACGCGAGTTCGTGCCCAAACACGGCATCGAGATGGACACGATCGACTTCGCCGGCCTGCGCGGCAAGGGCTGGAACCACACCCTGACCGGCGCGGTGAAGATGGCGGCCAGCTTCGGCGCCTGCCTGCGCTATCTCGGCCAGCGCCGACCCGACGTCGTGCTGGGCATGGGCGGCTATGTGACCGTGCCGGGCGGCCTGATGGCGCGCGCGCGCGGCATTCCGCTGGCGCTGGTGAACGCCGACGCGGCCCTGCTGCTGTCGAACAAGACCCTCAGCCCGATCGCCCAGCGCGTGCTGTTCGGCTTCCCGGCCGACTTCGGCAATGCCGCGGGCAAGGCCATCGTCACCGGCAATCCGGTGCGCCAGGCGATCCTCGACCTGCCCCTGCCTGCCGAACGCTTCGCCGGCCGCACGGGTCCCCTGCGCGTGCTGGTCGTCGGCGGCAGCCTGGGCGCCAAGGTGCTCAACGACAGCGTACCGGCGGCGCTCGGCCTGATCGACGCGAACGTGCGTCCGCTGGTGACCCACCAGTCGGGCAAGAAGAATATCGAGGCCCTGCGCCAGGCCTACCAGGGCGCCGGCGTGGAAGCGAACGTGGTCGACTTCATCGACGACATGGCGGCCGCGTACGCGCAGGCCGATCTCGTGATCTGCCGCGCCGGCGCCATCACCGTGTCGGAGCTGACCGCCGCCGGGGTGGCCAGCGTGCTGGTGCCGTTCGTCGCCAGCACCACCAGCCACCAGCGCGACAACGCGGTCTGGATGGAGCGGCAGGGAGCGGCGATCCACCTGGCGCAGGGCGACTTGTCGCCCGCGCGCCTGGCGCAATTGCTGACATCGACGAGCCGTGAACGCTGCCTGGCGATGGCGCAGGCGGCGCACGGCGTGGGCAAGCGCAACGCGAACGAGGAAATTGCAGACGTGCTGGAACAATTGGCGGACAAAGAAAAACAATGAAACACAAGATCAAACACATTCACTTCGTCGGTATCGGCGGCAGCGGCATGAGCGGCATTGCCGAGGTGCTGCTCAACCTCGGCTATCAAGTCTCGGGCTCGGACTTGGGCAGCAATGCGGCCAGCACCCGCCTCAAGGAGCTGGGCGCGCGCGTCTATCTCGGCCATGCGGCCGGCAACATCCTCGGCGCCGACGCCGTCGTCACCTCGACCGCGGTGAACGAAGCCAATCCGGAGGTCATGGCCGCGCGCGGCGCCCAGGTTCCGGTGGTGCCGCGCGCGATCATGCTGGGCGAACTGATGCGCCTCAAGCGCGGCATCGCCATCGCCGGGACCCACGGCAAGACGACCACGACCAGCCTGGTCGCCTCGGTGCTGGCGCAGGGCGGGCTCGATCCGACCTTCGTCATCGGCGGCAAGTTGAACAGCGCCGGCGCGAACGCGAAGCTGGGCACCGGCGACTACATCGTGGCCGAAGCCGACGAATCGGACGCCTCGTTCCTGAACCTGACGCCGATGATCGAGGTCATCACCAACATCGACGCCGACCACATGGAAACCTACGAGCACGACTTCGAGAAGCTGAAGGCCGCGTTCGTGAACTTCACCCACCGCCTGCCGTTCTACGGCCGCGTGATGATGTGCATCGACGACCGCCACGTGCGCTCGATCCTGCCGCAGGTGACCAAGCCGGTCACCACCTACGGCTTCTCGGAAGAAGCGCAAGTGCGCGCCATGGATGCCTACGCCGACGGCGTGCACATGCATTTCACCGTGCGCCAGGACGGCTATCCGGACACCAAGTTCGTGCTGAACCAGCCGGGCATGCACAATGTGCTCAACGCCTGCTCGGCCATTGCGATCGCGCGCGAGATCGGCATCGACGACGCCGCCACCGCGCAGGGCTTGCTGGAATTTCGTGGCGTCGGCCGCCGCTTCACGCGCTACGGCGAGGTGCAACTCGAGGGCGGCGGCAGCTTCACCCTGGTCGACGATTTCGGCCACCATCCGGTCGAGACCGAGGTCACGCTCGCCGCGGCGCGCGCCGCCTACCCGGGCCGGCGCCTGGTGCTGGCCTTCCAGCCGCACCGCTACAGCCGCACGCGCGACCTGTTCGAGGATTTCGTGAAAGTCCTCGCGGCGCCGGACGTGCTGCTGCTGTCGGAAGTCTACCCGGCCGGCGAAGCGCCGATCGTGGCGGCCGACGGCCGCGCCCTGGCGCGCTCGCTGCGCGCCGGCGGCAAGATCGAACCGATTTTCGTGGAAACGATCGCCGAGATGCCGGCGGCGATCCTCCAGGTGGCGAAGGACGGCGACGTCGTCCTCACCATGGGCGCCGGCTCGATCAGCGGCGTACCGGCAAAATTAACCGAGCTAACTGAACAACTCACCTCGCAAAAGGTTCCATCGTGAGCGATATCATCACCAACTTCGGCAAGGTCGGCGTCCTGTACGGCGGCCGCTCGGCCGAGCGCGACGTCTCCATCATGTCCGGCACCGGCGTGCTGCAGGCCTTGAAGAGCCGCGGCATCGACGCGCACGGCTTCGATCCCGCCGAGCGTTCGCTGGCCGAGCTGGCCGCCGAGCGCTTCGATTGCGTCTTCATCGCGCTGCACGGCCGCTATGGCGAAGACGGCAGCCTGCAGGGCGCCCTCGAGCAGCTCGGCATTCCCTACACCGGCAGCGGCGTCATGGCGTCGTCGGTCGGCATGGACAAGATCACGACCAAGATCATCTGGGTGTCGAAGAACATCCCGACCCCGCGCTACGCCAGCGTCGCCCCGGGCGACGACCTCGACGCCATCGTGGCCGACCTGGGCCTGCCGCTGATCGTCAAGCCGCCGCTCGAGGGCTCGACCATCGGCATCACCAAGGTCGAAGCGGCCGAGCAATTCGAGGCGGCCGTCGCGCTGGCCCTGGATTTCGACGAGACCGTGCTGGCCGAGGAATTCGTCACCGGCCGCGAGTTCACGGTCGCCGTGCTCGGCTCCGGCAAGAACGCGCGGGCACTGCCGATCGTCGAGATCGTCGCGCCTGCGGGCAATTACGACTACCAGAACAAGTATTTTTCGGACGACACCCAGTACCACTGCCCGGCGAAACTCGACGATGCATTGACGGCGCAGATCCAGCAGCACGCGGTCGACGCCTACCGCGCGCTCGGCTGCGAGGGCTGGGGCCGGGTCGACGTGCTGGTGCGCGAGAGCGACATGCGCCCGTTCCTGCTGGAAGTGAACACCTCGCCCGGCATGACCAGCCATTCGCTGGTGCCGATGGCGGCGCGCGCGGTCGGCATCGGCTATGAAGACCTGTGCATCGAGATCCTGCGTTCGGCGCGCTGCAAGATGGTGAAGGCACAAGGCTGAACTTATGTGGCATGACGTACGCGCCCTCAACGCCACTGCCAGTACCATGCTGGCAGCGACGCTGCTCGCCGCTATCGCGTCGGGGGTGTGGTGGCTGTCGCAGCGTCCGATGTTCACGCTGCGCGAAGTGCGTGTCGAAAGTATCTATCGCATCGACCTCAAGCATGTGAACGAATTGACGGTCAGAAATAGCGTGCTGGGCAAGATCCGCGGGAATTTCTTCACCACGGATCTCGAACAGGTGCGCACCACCTTCGAAGCGGTGCCCTGGGTGCGCCGCGCAACGGTGCGCCGCGAGTGGCCGGACCGCCTGATCGTGGAAGTGGAAGAGCATGAAGCGCTCGGTACCTGGGGCGAGGGACGCCTGCTGTCGGTGAAGGGCGATGTCTTCACCGCCAACCTCGCCGAGGCCGACGACGATCATGCACTGCCTGCCTTCGTGGGACCGGTCGGCAGCGAAAAGGATGTGCTGGCACGCTTTTCCGAACTGCGCGCGTGGTTTGCGCCGGTCAAGCTGGTACCGCAGGAGTTGTCGCTGTCGTCGCGTTATGCCTGGACCGTCAAGCTCGACAACGGCATGAGCGTGGAGCTCGGCCGCGAGCAGGACAAAAATACCGTCAAGGCGCGCGTGCAGCGCCTGGTCGGGGTCTACCCGCAGCTGGTCGCCCGGCTGCAGGAAGGCCGTATCGATACGATCGACATGCGCTACCCGAACGGGCTGGCGCTGTCCTCCGCGGCATTGACCGTGCCGGCGGATGCCACCAAGCCTGTGAAGGCCGCGGTAAAGAAGAAAAAAACTCCGACTAACAAGACAACAAAGAACATCTAAGCAGGCGAGCAATGACAAAAGACGCGAAAAACCTGATCGTCGGCCTCGACATCGGCACCTCGAAGGTGGTGGCGGTCGTGGCCGAGGTGATGTCCGACGGACGCCACGAGGTCATCGGCCTCGGTCAGCACGAGTCGAAGGGATTGAAGAAGGGCGTCGTGGTCAACATCGAGGCCACCGTCGAGTCGATCCAGCGCGCGCTCGAGGAGGCCGAGCTGATGGCCGACTGCAAGATCCGCAATGTCTACGCAGGCATCGCCGGCAGCCATATACGTTCGTTCAACTCGAGCGGCATGGTGGCGATCAAGGACAAGGAAGTCACGCAAACGGACGTCGCGCGCGTGATCGAGACGGCCAAGGCGGTCAACATCCCGACCGACCAGCAGCTGCTGCACACGGTGCCGCAGGAGTTCATCGTCGACAACCAGGAAGACGTGCGCGAGCCGATCGGCATGAGCGGCATCCGCCTGGAAGTGCGCGTGCACATCGTCACCGGCGCGGTGTCGGCGGTGCAGAACATCGTCAAGTGCGTGCGCCGCTGCGGCCTGGAAGTGTCGGACCTGATCCTGCAGCCGATGGCGTCGGCCGACGCCGTGCTCACCACCGACGAGAAGGAACTGGGCGTCGTCATCATCGATATCGGCGGCGGCACCACCGACATCGCTGTCTTTTCCGACGGTGCGATCCGCCACACGGCCGTGATCCCGATCGCCGGCGACCAGATCACCAGCGACATCGCGATGGCCTTGCGTACGCCGACCGGCGAAGCGGAGGAAATCAAGCTGCGCTACGGCGTGGCCAAGCAGGTGCTGGCCGATCCGGGCGAGACGCTCGAAGTGCCGGGCCTGGGCGACCGCGGCCCGCGTGCGTTGAGCCGCCAGGCGCTGGCCGCCGTCATCGAGCCGCGCGTGGAAGAGCTGTTCGCGATGGTGCACCAGGTGGTGCGCGAGTCCGGCTACGAGGGCGTGCTCTCGTCGGGCATCGTGCTCACCGGCGGCACCTCGATGATGCCGGGGATGATCGAGATGGCGGAAGACATGTTCCTGAAGCCGACGCGCCTGGGCACGCCGGACTACCGCGGCCAGCTCGCCGACGTCGTGCGCAGCCCGCGCTACGCGACGGTATTGGGGCTGTTGATGGAAGCGAAAAAACAGTATTTGCGGGGCCACATCGTCACGCGTCAGGATGGCTCGGTAAAGGCGGTGTGGCAGCGCATGAAGGAATGGTTCTTGGGGAATTTCTAAGCAGCAAGCAACAGACTCAAACAAGCGTCTTTGATTCGATACAAAACACATATTTTTTATAATACCAAGCAGTATCCATGCGCTAGGCCTGATAACCTTATGAGGTTTGGTGCATGGATAGCGCACTTTGAAAATTAGGAGTCACATCATGGAGTTCGATATGGTCGATAACGCAGCACTGGGAACGGTGATCAAGGTCGTCGGCGTGGGTGGTGCAGGCGGCAACGCGGTGCAGCACATGATCAACAAAGGTGTATCGGGCGTCGAGTTCATCGCCGCCAACACCGATGCCCAGGCGCTTGCCGTGTCGAGTGCGGACAACATCATCCAGATCGGCGAATCGGGCCTCGGCGCCGGCATGCGCCCTGAAGTCGGCCGCCAGCTGGCCGAACAGACCCGCTCGCGCATCGAGGACTCGCTGCGCGGCGCGCACATGGTCTTCATCGCCGCCGGCATGGGCGGCGGCACCGGCACCGGCGCCGCGCCGATCGTGGCCGAAGTGGCCAAGACGATGGGCGCCCTGACGGTGGCCGTGGTCTCGAAGCCGTTCTCGTACGAAGGCCAGAAGTGCATGGACGTGGCCGAAGCGGGCCTGGAAGAGCTGTCGAAGCACGTCGATTCGCTGATCATCATCCTGAACGAAAAGCTGGAAGAGATCTACGAAGACGAATCGATGCTCGACTGGATGAAGCACGCCGACGACGTCCTGAACAACGCCGTTGCCGGTATCGCCGAGATCATCAACGTGCCGGGCCACATCAACGTCGACTTCAACGACGTCAAGACGATCATGAGCGAGCAGGGCAAGGCGATGATGGGCACCGCCACCGCGTCGGGCGTGGACCGCGCGCGCATCGCCGCCGAACAGGCAGTCGCTTCGCCGCTGCTCGACGGTATCGACCTGTCGGGCGCCAAGGGCGTGCTGGTCAACGTGACGGCGAGCCGCGGCCTGAAGGGCAAGGAGATCAAGGAAGTCATGGCCGCCGTGCGCGCCTTCGCCGCACCGGATGCGTCGATCGCCCAGGGCATCGCCTACGACGACGCGATGGGCGACGAAATCCGCGTGACGGTCGTCGCGACGGGCCTGGGCAAAGCCAAGAAGATGCAGCTGGTGCAGCCGCAGCAGGTGCTGCGCACCGGTACCTACAACGCGCCGATGATGGCCGGTACTGCCGCCGTCCCCGCCGGCGTGAGCATGGGCCACGCGGCCGTCGGCGGCGACGCCGGCATGAAGCAGCCGGCCGTCTGGCGCCGCGAGCAGGCGTCCGAACAGGTGCAGGCAATGCAGCGCAACGGTGTCGAGACCTACGACATTCCGGCTTTCCTGCGCAAGCAAGCCGACTAAGCTTTTCGACGCTTCATGAAAAACCGGGATCGGAGCGTGGCTCCGGTCCCGGTTTTTTCATTCGTCCGCGTTCAGCGGCAGCTGACGTGGCGCAGCAGCATGCGTTCGATCGCGTTGAGCAGGCCGTAGACGGGCGCGAAGTCGGCGAACAGGGCCGCGTTGTCGGGTAGCGGGCCGCCGCCGGCCAGGCCCGCGCGCACCAGGTCGAAGATCTGGCCGAAGCTGCGCTTGCCGTCGACCAGGCCGAGCACCCGGCCCGCATACAGGCCGGCGTCGACCGCGGCGGTAAGGCGCAGGTGCGGGTGGGCCAGCATCGTCGGCGCGCCGTTCTTCGGCGCGAACATCTGCGCCAGCGCCTTCGGGTCGAGCGGCTCGTGGAAATAGAAGGGAATGAAGTCGGCCTGTCCGTAGGGCGCCCTGGCCGCAGCGCCCGGGGTCAGGTACATGGTGTGGCGGGTAATGTCGCCGATCAGCAGTTCCGACATCGCATGGCGCGCGCGTTCGCTCATGGCCGGCAGGCGCGCGCGCAACTGGCGCGCATCGAGCCCCAGCGTCAATTCGGGCAGGTAGGGAAAACGCCCGCGGTTGACGTCCGACAGCTCGATGTTGAAACCGTGGCCGTCGCCCAGCCAGGCATGAATTTCCTCGACCGTATAGGCACGGTCCTGCGTGTGCAAGAGCGAATCGTAGATGCCGGCGTCGGTGTCGTTGTCGCCGTACAGCTCGCCGGCGCGGCGGTACCAGTTTCCCTGCGGGAGCGCCTGCAGCACTTCCCTGGCCTGCGCGATCTTGTCCTGCTCGCTGCAGCCGGCGTTCGACAGGCGCAGCAGCTGCTGCATGTGATAGACACCGGTGCGGCCGATGGCGCCGTAGACCATCAATGCGATCGCGCCGTCCGGGGCCAGCACGCTCTTCAGGGCGCGCAGGCCGGCATCCGGATCGGCCAGGTGGTGCAGCACGCCGCAGCAGTTGATGTAGTCGAAGCGGCCGAGGCCGAGTTCCGGAATGTTCAGGATCGAATCGTGGACCCAGCGGATGTTGGCCAGGCGCCGGATGTGGGCGCGCTGCTGCGCCAGCGCGATGCTGGCCATGCTGAGGTCGAGGTGCACGATCTCGGCATTCGTCCCGCGCAGCTGCTCGGCCAGGAAGATGGTTGCGTCGCCAGTCCCGCCGCCCGCCACCAGCACCCGGAAGCCGCTGCCGAAGGTTTGCCGGCCGCCGAAGCAGTAGTGATTGATCATCGGCAGGTCTTCGAGCCAGGTGCGCTGCAGGCGCCGGTGTTCGTCGCGGGGATCGACCGGAGGGTAGGGCAGGCGTTCGTACTGCGCCTTCACGTCGGGAAGATAGTTCTCGTTGTTCATCTGGAAGCCGGGGCGGGTGGTGTCCTTCATCTTGCTGGCAATTGTTTAAATAAGCAAGACGGCGGCGACCAGCAAAAACGGCGTGATTCCGGCATACTTGGGGTTTTGGCACGACCACATCAAGGAACCATCATGACCGTCAAGATTGGCGACCGCCTGCCGGAAGGCACCCTGGCCGAATTCATCGAAACCGAAACCGAAGGCTGCGCGCTCGGCCCGAACATGTTCCAGGTGAGCGAGCTGGCCAAGGGCAAGAAGATCGCCATCTTCGGCTTGCCGGGTGCCTTCACGCCGACCTGCTCGGCCAAGCACGTGCCGGGCTACGTCCAGAACGCGGACGCATTGAAAGCCAAGGGCGTCGACGAAATCTGGTGCATCTCGGTGAACGACGCCTTCGTCATGGGCGCCTGGGGCCGCGACCAGAAATCGACCGGGATCGTGCGCATGATGGCCGACGGGAACGCCGCTTTTTCCAAGGCCCTCGGCCTGGACGCGGACTTCTCCAGCAAAGGCATGGGCACGCGCTCGCAGCGCTACTCGATGCTGGTCGAGGACGGCGTGGTTACCCGGCTCAATGTCGAGCAGGGCGGCTTCGATGTCTCGAGCGCCGAAACGATGCTGTCGCAACTGGGCTGATCGCCCCCTTCCGTGTTATTCGACGGCGCCGCGGCGCCGTTTTTTTGTCTGCCAGCCCATGCATATCGAACCCGAAACCCCGGACCAGCCGGAAGTGGCCGCCCTGCTCGCGCAGCTCCACGCGCTGCTTCTCGCGCTCTATCCCGCGGCGCGCCGTTCCCCGCCTGCGCTCGCGGCCTTGCAGCAGCCCGAGGTGCGCTTTCTCGTCGCGCGCGACGACGCCGGACGCGCCGCGGGCTGCGTCGCGCTCAAGCGCCATGATGGATATGGCGAGGCCAAATGCATGGTCGTCGACGCGGCCGCGCGCGGGCAGGGCATCGGCCGCGCGCTGCTCGAGCAGCTGGCGCTGCACGCGCTGGCGGCCGGGGTGCACGAACTCAGGCTCACGACCGGCGCGCGCCAGCGCGATGCGATCGCCTTGTACGAGCGCTTCGGCTTCACCCGCTGCGCGCCCTACGGCGGCGCAGTCGGCGCGGACGAGGTCTGCATGGAGAAGCGCTTGTGACCGGAACGGGCGCGATGAGCGGCAACCTGCGCAGCATCTACGCGATGCTGGTCGCCGTCTTCATGTTCTCGCTGATGGACACGGCCATGAAGCTGCTGGCCGCGCACTATCCGTCGATGCAGGTGGCGGCCTTGCGCTCGCTGTCCTCGCTGCCGCTGGTGTGCGCCTACGTCGCCTGGCGCGGCGGCTTCGGCACCATGCTGAAGGTGCGCTGGCCGCTGCACCTGCTGCGCGCGGGGCTCGGTATCGCCATGCTGGCGCTGTTCGCGTTCGGGCTGAAAAAACTGAGCCTGGCCGAAGCCTATTCGATCTTCTTCATCGCGCCGGCGCTGATCACGGCCATGTCGGTGTTCTTCCTGAAAGAGACGGTGGATCTGGCGCGCTGGATCGCCATCGCCGTCGGCCTGGGCGGCGTGCTGGTCGTGCTGCGTCCCGAAGGCGAGGGCATGCTGACCCTGGGCGGGCTGGCGATCCTGGGCTCGGCCGTGTGCTACGCCATTTCGGCGATCGCCGCGCGCGTCCAGTCGCGCACCGACAGCACGCGCCAGATGATGTTCTGGCTGATGCTCCTGATGTCGATCGGCGCGACCGCGCTGGCGGCGCCGGAATGGGTGGCGCTCGACCCGGCGCACGCTTGGCTGCTGGCCGGGCTGGCGGTGAGCGGCTTCTTCGGCCAGCTGGCGATCACCGAAGCGTTCAGCCATGGAGAGGCTTCGGTGGTCGCCCCTTTCGAGTACTCGGCCCTGGCCTGGGGCGTGGCGATCGACTGGCTGCTGTGGCAGGCGCTGCCGGACCGCTACACGCTGGTCGGCGCGGCCATCATCATCGGCAGCGGCATCTACCTCGTCCGTCACGAGAAGGTCCACGCGGAAGCCGAGCATCCCTGACAAGGTGGCATTGCCGAGCTGCAAGTGCCGAGCCCGGCACCGATTTTCAAGCGGCGATATAATCGGTCCATGCTCAAACAACGAACCATCAAAGAACTGGTACGCACGACCGGCGTCGGGCTGCACTCGGGCCGCAAGGTCGAACTGACGCTGCGTCCGGCCGCGGTCGATACCGGCATCGTGTTCCGCCGCGTCGACCTCGATCCGGTCGTTGAATTCCCGGCGAGCGCCGAGGTCGTGGGCGACACGCGGATGGCCTCGGTGCTGATCAAGAACGAGGCCCGCGTCTCGACGGTCGAACACCTGATGTCGGCCTGCGCCGGTCTCGGCATCGACAACCTGTACATCGAGGTGACGGCCGAGGAAATTCCGATCATGGACGGCTCGGCGTCGTCCTTCGTGTTCCTGCTGCAGCAGGCGGGCGTGCAGGACCAGGGCGCGCCGAAGAAATTCATCCGCGTGCTGAAGGAAGTCGAAGTGCGCCAGGGCAGCGGCAACAACGAAAAATGGGCGCGTCTGCTCCCGCACGACGGCTTCAAGCTCGACTTCTTCATCGAATTCAACCACCCGGCGGTCGACGGCACGATGCAGAATGCCACGGTCGACTTCGCCCACGTATCCTACGTGCACGACGTGGCGCGCGCGCGTACCTTCGGTTTCATGCAGGACGTGGAAAGCCTGCGCGGCATGGGCCTGGCCCGCGGCGGCTCGCTGGAAAACGCGATCGTGATGGACGAGTACCGCATCCTGAACGCGGACGGCCTGCGCTACGACGACGAATTCGTGCGCCACAAGATTCTCGATGCGATCGGCGACCTGTACCTGGTCGGGCACCCGCTGCTGGCGGCCTACCAGGCGCACAAGTCGGGGCATGCCTTGAACAACGATTTGCTGCGCGCGCTGCTGGCGCGGCCGGACGCCTACGAAATCGTGTCCTTCGATGCGATCGACGGGGCGCCGCCGTCGTATGTGAAGCAGATGCAGCAGGAGTGGGCGCAGACCTGAGTACGCGCCCATGCGGAAAGACCGCCGCGGCTGCTTGCAGCGTCTTGCCTAGCGCCGCTTCGCCGCCAATCGCTTGATGGCCGCCACCAGCGCCGCATTCTGCGGCGTATCCGGCAAACTGTCGCCGAGTTCCTCGAAAGCATCGACTGCCGTCGGCGGCAATTCCAGCACCCGCGTTTCCACCCGGGGCGGCATCGCGCGCGTGACCTGCACTTTCAGGCGCATCGAGGCGACTTGCCAGCCGCGCGCCAGCAGGGTGCCTTGCAGCTTCGGCAGCTGCTGCTTCAGGCGCGCCGCCACCGCCGAACTCGGCACGGCGAGGGTCAGCACGCCGTCCTGGAAAGCGAGCACGTCGCAGTTGCCGGCCATGGCCGGCAGCGCCAGGCCGACGTCGCGCTGCAGGTCGGCCATGCGCAAGGCCGTCGGCAGCAGGCTCGCCATGCGTTCGTTCGAACGCAGGAAGTCCGTGACGTCGAACGAAGTCTTGCGGTTGCGGGTGCCGTAAATGTGCATCGAGCGCGGATGAAAGAGTGGGCGACAAGGCCGCAACATACCATACGCGGCCACGGGACGCGGCAATCCGTTGCGAACCAGTCAATCTGACAACATTCTTTCGGGCACGATACTTGTTATCCTGCCTATCATCCCCAAGTGTGGCCGCATCGCATGATAAAATCATTCGCTTTATGCCACCCGTCAGCCTTGGGGAACCCGGCAAAACCGCAGCGAGCGGCAGGCCAGCGCGCAGCAGGTTTTCAGGATTGCCTTGAGTAGGTATCTCGTTTGATATCATCCCTGGCTCTTTTTGCGGCGTCTTTTTAAGAAACCTAGCATGTCATTACTGACCCAGATTTTCGGTAGCCGCAACCAGCGGCTGCTCAAGCAATATCAAAAAACCGTGCGTCAGATCAGCGCGCTCGAGCCGCAGATGGAGGCGCTGTCCGACGCCGAACTCCAGGCCAAGACGCCGCAATTCAAGGACCGCGTCGCCAAGGGCGAGTCGCTCGACGCCATCCTGCCCGAGGCGTTCGCCGTCTGCCGCGAAGCCGCCAAGCGCGTCCTGAAGATGCGCCACTTCGATGTCCAGATGATCGGCGGCATGGTCCTGCACGAAGGCAAGATCGCCGAGATGGGCACGGGCGAGGGCAAGACCCTGATGGCGACGCTGCCGGTCTACCTGAATGCGCTGGCCGGCAAGGGCGTGCATGTCATTACCGTCAACGATTACCTGGCGCAGCGCGATGCCGACTCGATGGGCCGCCTGTACGGCTGGCTCGGCCTGACCACCGGCGTGAACCTGTCGCAGATGGACCACGGCACCAAGCAGGCCGCCTACGGTTCCGACATCACCTACGGCACTAACAACGAATTCGGTTTCGACTACCTGCGCGACAACATGGTCTACGAGGCGCGCGAACGCGTGCAGCGCGGCCTGAACTTCGCCGTGGTCGACGAGGTCGACTCGATCCTGATCGACGAAGCGCGTACGCCCTTGATCATCTCGGGCCAGGCCGAGAACCATACCGACCTGTACCACCGCATGAACGAAGTGCCGCCGCAGCTGGTGCAGCAGATCGGCGAGGAAACCCCGGACGGCAAGGGCGTCATCGAAGTTCCGGGCGACTATATCAAGGACGAGAAAGCGCACACCGTGCTGCTGACCGAAGCCGGCCACGAGAACGCGGAAGCCATCCTCACCAGGATGGGCCTGCTGCCGGAAGGCGCCTCGCTGTACGACGCGGCCAACATCACGCTGATCCACCACCTGTATGCGGCGCTGCGCGCCCACGTCCTGTACCACAAGGACCAGCATTACGTGGTGCAGAACAATGAAGTCGTGATCGTCGACGAATTCACCGGCCGCCTGATGACGGGCCGCCGCTGGTCCGACGGCCTGCACCAGGCGGTCGAAGCCAAGGAAGGCGTGCGCATCCAGAACGAGAACCAGACCCTGGCCTCGATCACCTTCCAGAACTACTTCCGCATGTACACCAAGCTGGCCGGCATGACCGGTACGGCCGACACCGAAGCCTACGAGTTCCAGGAAATCTACGGCCTCGAAACCGTCGTCATCCCGCCGAACCGTCCTTCGCAGCGCAAGGACCGCCAGGACCAGGTCTATAAGTCGTCGCAGGAAAAATACAATGCGATGCTGGTCGACATCCAGGATTGCTACGAGCGCGGCCAGCCCGTGCTGGTGGGCACGACCTCGATCGAGAACTCGGAACTGCTCTCCGGCATCCTGACCAAGGCCGGCCTGCCGCACAACGTCCTCAACGCCAAGCAGCACGCCCGGGAAGCGGAAATCATCGCCCAGGCGGGCCGTCCGAAGATGATCACCATCGCGACCAACATGGCCGGCCGCGGTACCGACATCGTCTTGGGCGGCAACGTCGAGAAGCAGATCCAGATCATCGAAGCGAACGCCAGCCTGTCGGAAGCCGAGAAAGCGGCCCAGTCGCAGCAGCTGCACGACGAATGGCAATCGCTGCACGACCACGTGGTGGGCGCCGGCGGATTGCACATCGTCGGCACCGAGCGCCACGAATCGCGGCGCGTCGACAACCAGCTGCGCGGCCGTTCGGGCCGCCAGGGCGATCCGGGCTCGTCGCGCTTCTACCTGTGCCTGGACGACACGCTGCTGCGCATCTTCGCGGGCGACCGCGTGCGCGCCATCATGGAACGCCTGAAGATGCCGGAAGGCGAGCCGATCGAAGCGGGCATCGTCAGCCGTTCGATCGAGACCGCCCAGCGCAAGGTCGAGGCCCGCAACTTCGACATCCGCAAGCAGCTGCTCGAGTACGACGACGTCGCCAACGACCAGCGCAAGGTGATCTACACCCAGCGTAACGAGTTGCTGGAAGCGGCCGACATTTCGGAACTGATCGCCTCGCTGCGCGCCGGCACCTACACCGACCTGGTGCGCACCTACGTGCCGGCCGAATCGGTCGAGGAGCAGTGGGACATCAAGTCGCTGCAATCGGTGCTGGCCTCGGAGTGGGCGCTCGACGTACCACTCGAGCAGATGCTGGTCGACGAGCCGAACCTGAACGACGACGACATCCTGGAACGGGTGCTGGCCGCGGCCGATGCCTCGTACAACGCCAAGATCGCTGTCGTGGGCAAGGAATCCTTCGGCGGCTTCGAGCGCAACGTCATGCTGCAAAGCGTCGACACGCACTGGCGCGAACACCTGGCGGCGCTGGATCACCTGCGCCAGGGTATCCACCTGCGCGGCTATGCGCAGAAGAACCCGAAGCAGGAATACAAGCGCGAAGCCTTCGAGCTGTTCGGCAGCATGCTCGACCAGATCAAGAACGAGGTCATTCGCACCGTCATGACGGTCCGGATCCAGTCGCGCGAAGAAGTCGAGGCGGCGGAGGCGGCCATGGCGGCGCAGCATGCGCAGCTGGAAAACATCAACTACCAGCACTCCGACTTCAACCCGTCGGCCGCGCCGGAAGAACTGCTGGCGCCGGTCGCCACGCCGTCCACCACGCCGGTCGCCGCCGAAGACCATAGCACCTACCTGGGTGTGAAGGTGGGCCGCAACGATCCATGCCCTTGCGGCAGCGGCAAGAAGTTCAAGCAGTGCCACGGCAAGCTGGCCTGAGCCGGCTGCCGCAGACAGAAGGCGTCCCGCGGGACGCCTTTTTCGATGGCATCCGCCGGCAGCCCGTGGCCGCTCCGGTCGAGCCGGCTCCGTAGCGCACGCACCCACGCGCCCGCGTCGCCCTGCCGGGTGGCGATGGCCAGCGCCGCGCGCCGCCTGCCGCGCGCGCAGTACAATATCGGATTCGAAATCTTTCCATTGAGACCACCATGGCCGTGAATTCCCCCCTGCCTGTCGCCGCCGACCTGACACCGGTCGCCGGCATCGAGATCGGCTTCGCCCAAGCCGGCATCAAGAAGCCCAACCGCAAGGATCTGCTGGTAATGCGCCTGGCCGACGGCGCCACCGTTGCCGGCGTGTTTACCCTGAATCGCTTTTGCGCGGCGCCGGTGCAGGTCAGCAAGGCCAACCTGGCGGCGGTGCACGGCGGCGGCAAACCGATCCGCGCGCTGGTGATCAACACCGGCAATGCGAACGCCGGCACCGGCGAGCCGGGCCTGGCCCATGCCCGGGCCACCTGCGCCGAAGTGGCGCGCCTGCTCGGCTGCGACGCGCAGCAGGTGCTGCCATTCTCCACCGGCGTGATCCTCGAACCGCTGCCGCTGCCGAAGATCGTCGCCGGCCTGCCGGCCGCGGTCGCCAATCTCCGCGCCGACAACTGGTTCAACGCGGCCGAGGCGATCATGACGACCGACACCCAGCCGAAAGCGGCCTCGCGGTCGGTCACCATCGGCGGCCACGTGGTCACCATGACCGGCATCAGCAAGGGCGCCGGCATGATCAAGCCGAACATGGCGACCATGCTCGGCTACCTGGCCTTCGACGCCAGGGTGGCGCAGCCGGTGCTCGATGAACTCGTCAAATACGCGGCCGACCGCTCCTTCAACAGCATCACCATCGACGGCGACACCTCGACCAACGATTCCTTCATGCTGATGGCCACCGGCGCCGGCGGCCTGGTCGTGAACGAAGCGTCCGGACCCGATTACGAGGCGCTGCGGGATGCGGTCACCGAGCTCTCGCGCAACCTGGCGCAGCAGATCATCCGCGACGGCGAAGGCGCGACCAAGTTCATCACCATCACGGTCGAGCAGGGCCGCAGTCTGGAGGAATGCCGCAAGATCGCCTACGCGATCGCCCACTCGCCGCTGGTGAAGACCGCCTTCTTCGCCTCGGACCCGAACCTGGGCCGCATCCTGGCCGCGGTCGGCTATGCCGGCGTCGACGACCTGGACGTGACCAAGCTCGACCTCTACCTGGACGACGTGCTGGTGGCGCAAGCGGGCGGACGCAATCCAGGCTACCAGGAAGCGGACGGCCAGCGCGTGATGAAGCAGGCCGAGATCCTGGTGCGCGTGACGCTCGGACGGGGCGACGCCTCGGCCACGGTCTGGACCTGCGACCTGTCGCACGACTACGTCAGCATCAACGCCGACTACCGTTCGTAGGCGCAGGATGACGCCGCTCGAACAGTTCCTGCAGCGCGCCGAGGGCTTGCTGGCGCGGGTCGAGGCGATGCTGCCGCCGATACCGCGCGAGCCGGACTTCAAGCGCGCGTTTGCTTTCCGCTGGCGCCGGCGCGCCGGCGGCGGGGGGTGTTACCTGCAGCCGGTGCTGCACGCCTCCACCATCCGCTTCGAGGATCTGCAACACGTCGAGGCGCAGAAACGCCAGATCGAGCAGAACACGCGCCAGTTCGTGGCGCGCCGGCCGGCCAACAACGTCCTCCTGACCGGCGCGCGCGGCACCGGCAAATCCTCGCTCATCAAGGCCTGCCTGAACGGTTTCGCCGACCAGGGCCTGCGCCTGATCGAGGTCGACAAGGCCGACCTGGCGGACCTGCCCGACATCGTCGACCTGGTGGCAGGACGCCCCGAGCGCTTCGTCGTCTTTTGCGACGACCTGTCGTTCGAGGAAGGGGAGGCCGGCTACAAGGCGCTGAAGGTGGCGCTCGACGGCAGCATCGCCACGCAGTCGGACAATGTGCTGATCTACGCGACCTCGAACCGGCGCCACCTGATGCCCGAGAAAATGTCGGACAACACGGGCTATTCGCACAGCGACGAGGGCGAGCTGCATCCGGGCGAGGCGGTCGAGGAAAAGATTTCGCTGTCCGAGCGCTTCGGCCTGTGGCTGTCGTTCTATCCGTTCCGCCAGGACGACTACCTCGGGATCGTGGCGCACTGGCTGCACAGTTTCGGCTGCACGCCACAGCAGATCGAGGCCGCGCGCGGCGCGTCGCTGCAATGGGCGCTGGGGCGCGGCTCGCGCTCCGGGCGCGTGGCCTGGCAGTTCGCCAAGGACTACGCCGGCAAGCTTGCCGAGGCCGCGGACCGGGCTTGACGGGGGGGGGCGCATGGCCGCAAGGCCGGCCCCTGCGGCGGTGCTTTACGCATCAGCCTGGCGTACAATATCGGATTTTCCGGACGGACCCGCCATGCAGGAAATACCAGCCCGGCCGATCGATGTGGCGGTCGGCATCTTGATGCGCCCGAACGGCGACGTGCTGCTCGGCCAGCGCCCGGCGGGCAAACCCTATGCCGGCTACTGGGAATTCCCGGGCGGTAAAGTCGAGGCGGGCGAGGACATTTTTGCCGCCCTGCAGCGCGAATTCGTCGAGGAACTCGGCATCGAGGTCGTCGGCGGCGCACCCTGGTGCTGCGTCGAACACGTCTACGAGCACGCCCACGTGCGGCTCCATTTTTATATCAGCCGCCACTGGCGCGGCGAACCGCAAAGCCTGGAAGGCCAGGCCTTTGCGTGGCAAGGGACAGTCGGCCTTACCCCGCTGCTGCCCGCAACCGTCCCTCTGCTGGCGTGGCTCGATCAGCTGCGCCATGCGGAGCAAGAAAGCAGTCAACCAATCTGTTGAAGGATCCTTGTGAAAATCATCGTCTTGGGTAGTGGTGTCATCGGCACCACCACGGCGTATTACCTGGCCCAGTCCGGGCACGACGTCACGGTCATCGACCGCCAGCCGGCCGCCGGCATGGAAACGAGTTACGGCAACGCCGGCGAAATCTCGCCCGGCTATGCGTCCCCATGGGCCGGTCCCGGCGTGCCGGCCAAGGCTGTCAGGTGGCTGATGATGCGGCACAGCCCGCTGGTCGTGCGTCCGACGCTCGACCCGAACCAGTGGCGCTGGATGCTGTCGATGCTGGCCAACTGCAATCACAAGAGCTACGCCGTCAACAAGGGACGCATGGTGCGCATGGCCGAGTACAGCCGCGACGTGCTGGTGCAGCTGCGCCGCGATACCGGGATCGGCTACGACGAGCGCAGCCAGGGCACCCTGCAGCTGTTCCGCACCCGCAAGCAGCTCGACGGCGCCGCCACCGACATCGCCGTGCTCCAGCAATACGGCGTGCCGTATGAAGTGCTCGATCCGGCCGGCTGCGAAGCCTATGAACCGGCGCTGGCCAAGGTACGCGGCAAATTCGTCGGCGGCCTGCTGCTGCCGAACGACGAGACCGGCGACTGCTTCAAGTTCACCCAGAAGCTGGCCGCCATGGCCCAGGAGCTGGGGGTCAAATTCCGCCACGGGGTCGAGATCAGGCGTTTGTCGAGCGAAGGCGACAAGGTCACCGGCGTGGTCACCTCGCAGGGCGAACTGAAGGCCGATGCCTTCGTGCTGGCGCTGGGCAGCTATTCGCCCATCGTGCTGAAACAGATCGGCATCCATATCCCGGTCTATCCGGTCAAGGGCTATTCGATCACGGTGCCGATCACCGACGCCGCCGGCGCGCCGGAATCGACCATCATGGACGAGACCTACAAGGTGGCGATCACGCGCCTGGGCGAGCGCATCCGCGTCGGCGGCACCGCCGAACTGGCCGGCTACGACCTGCGCCTGCACCAGGCACGCCGCGACACGCTGGAGCACTCGGTGACCGACCTGTTCCCGCAGGGCGGCGACGTGTCGAGGGCCGAGTTCTGGTGCGGCCTGCGTCCGATGACGCCGGACGGCACGCCGGTGGTCGGGCCGACCCCGTACCGCAACCTGTTTCTGAACACCGGGCACGGCACGCTCGGCTGGACCATGGCCTGCGGCTCGGGCCGCGTGCTGGCCGATATGGTGTCGGGACGCCAGCCGGAGATCGGGCTGGAAGGCTTGTTCATGGACCGGTACGGCCGGCGCAACAAGCCGGTGCTGGTGCCGGGCGGGATCAGCGTCAGCGCCTGAGGTTTCCCCGGCGCGGCGGGGCCGCCCCGCCCGGCGGGCCGGGTCAGTGCTTGTCTTCGTCGAGCGGATTGTCCTGCAGTGCGTCGGGCGCGGCACCCGGAATGGTGTACTTCTCTTCGGCCCAGGCACCCAGGTCGATCTGTTTGCAGCGCTCCGAGCAGAACGGGCGGAATGTGTTTTCCGGCTTCCATTCGACTGGCTTGGCGCAGGTAGGGCAGGCAACGACGGTCATGGCGGTTCTTGGAACTTAAAAATTACAGAGGGTCAGCTCGAACGGCACGTCTTCTTCCAGCGACTTCGGCTTCAAGTCGCCGCCCTGGGTGGTGAAGCGCACCCAGAGCATGTACTTGTTGGCCGAGATCTCGGGAATGGCGCCGAGCGACTCGTCCAGGCCGAGGCGCAGCATGTGGTAGACCTTGCCTTGCAGCATCTGCTGGTAGCTGCCGGCGGCGGCGACCATCCTGGTCGGCCGGCCGGAATCGCGCAGCAGGCGCAGCACGAGGGCGAGCGCGTCGCACAGCGGCATCAAGGGGCCGAACCAGCCCATGATGTCGGCATGGCGCTGTTCGGCCGGTCGTTTCTGCCAGGCGTAGTACGAGGGTAAATCGAATTCGCAGGCGCCGCCGGGGATGATGGTGCGGCCGCGGATGCTCATCAGCCACTCGTTGTCGCGCACGTTCTGGCCGGTCTTGCCCTGGCTGGCCACCAGGGCGCCGCTCACCTGGTCGAGCTCGGCAAGGATGGCGTCCAGCGCTTCGGGCGCGACGTTGGGATTGCTGCGATAGGCCAGCAGGCTTTGCTTCTGGCGTTCGAGTTCCTGCAGCAGGTCCGATTTCAGGTCGGCGCGGCCAGCCACTTCCAGCATGTCGAAGATCGTCGAGAGCGCGACATGGTGCTGCATCGGATGCTCCTGGCGTACGAAGAACTTGAACTTCTCGTACAGGTCCTCCAGCCGCAACAAGGTACGAATGCGCTCGTTGAAAGGATATTCGTAGACGATCAAAGTGACATTCCCCTGAATGTGGGCTGGCGAGCAACTCCATGATTCTGAACCATGCGGAGCAAAATTACAAACCCTGCATGGATGAACTGGCCAGACGCGCGGCCTCGGCCAGGTAAAAGGCATGCAGGCGCTCGACCTGGGGCCGCAGGGCGGCGATGCCGTCGTCGTTGACGACGACGTCGTCGGCGGCCGCCAGGCGCTGCGCGCGCGTGACCTGGGCCGCCATGATGGCGCGTACCTGCGCCTGCGTCAGGTGATTGCGGGCCATGACGCGCGCGACCTGGACCGCCTCGGGACAGTCGACCGCCAGCACCCGCGTCACGCGCTCGCGCCAGGTGCCCGACTCGATCAGGAGCGGCACCACGAATATCACATAGGGTCCGGTGGCGACCGCGGCCGCGGCGGCGGTCGCCTCGCGGATGAGCGGATGCAGGATCGCTTCCAGGCGCGCGCGCGCGCCGGGGTCGGCAAACACCAGCTCGCGCATCTTCGCACGGTCCAGGGCTCCTTCGGGCGTGGCGAAATCGGGACCGAATGCGGCCAGCAGGGCCGGCATCGCGGCGCCGTGCGGCGCCGTCAGGGCGTGGGCGATGGCGTCGGTGTCGACCAGCGAGGCGCCGAGCGCGCCGAACATGTCGGCCACCGTCGTCTTGCCGCAGCCGATGCCGCCGGTCAGGCCGACGGAAAATGCGCGTGTCTGGCCCGGTTCCATGGTTTTCAAGCAATCACGCCCTGGAAGATGCCGCCGATTTGCTCGCCATACAGCAGGGCGATCATGCCGGCTGCGGCGAGGTAGGGACCGAACGGGATCGGCTTGTCGCGCCCGCGCCGCGCGAATACGATCAGGCTGATGCCGACGATGGCGCCCACGACCGAGGACAGCAGGATGATCGTCGGCAGCATCGCCCAGCCGAGCCAAGCGCCGAGGGCCGCGAGCAGCTTGAAATCGCCATAGCCCATGCCCTCCTTGCCGGTGACGAGCTTGAAGAGCCAATACACGGCCCACAGCACCAGGTAGCCGGCCGCCGCGCCGATCACCGCGTCCCGCAGCGGCACGAAGGTGCCGTCCAGGTTGATCAACAGGCCCGCCCACAGCAGCGGGAAGGTCAAATCGTCGGGCAGCAGCTGGGTGTCGACGTCGATGAAGGTCATCGCGATCAGGAGCCAGGCGAACAGCAAGGTCGCCATGCCGGCCACGCCGCTGCCGAAGGTCCAGACCAGCAGGGCCGAGAGCAGGCCGGTCAGCAGCTCGACCGCCGGATAGCGCGCCGAGATCGGCGCCTTGCATTTGCGGCACTTGCCGCGCAGCGCCAGCCAGCTGATCACGGGGATGTTTTCCATGGCCGTGATCGGGTGCCCGCAATGCGGACAGGCCGAACGCGGCACCATCAGGTTGTAGCGGTCGGTGTGCGGCAATTCCTTGCCGCCCTCGTGGGCCACGTAATTGTCCGATTCGCGCTGCATCATCTTCGGGATGCGGTGGATGACCACGTTCAGGAAACTGCCGATCAGCAGGCCCAGCAGTCCAGCGACCAGGGTGGGACCGAACAAGCCCGGTGCGGCGAAGAGAAGAGTTTCCAATGCAGGCTTCCAAAAAATGAATGGTTCCGTAGATCAACCTATTTTAGGGGGTTTCCGCCGTTTTGGCGAAGAGACCTTGCGTTGGCTGCGCCGTTCGCCACAGGAATGTGGCGCGACCGTGCAAGGAGCTTGTCCCAGCCGCGGTAGTGGCTCGGGCGCCGGCGGGAAAAAGCGGAGACAATGCCGGGATTGCCACCATCGAACAACGACCATGAAAATCTCGCAACGCGCCCAGTCGATCGATCCCTTCTTCGCCATGGAGTTCGGCAAACGCGCCGCCGTGCTGGAGTCGGAGGGACACGAAGTCATCAAGCTCAGCCTCGGCGAGCCCGACTTCGGCCCGCCTCCCGCCGTGCTGGAAGCGGCGCGCGCGGCCGTCGACAGCGGCACGCTGCCCTATACCGCGGCGCTGGGCATCGCCGCCCTGCGCGAGGCGATCGCCGGCTTCTACCGGCTGGAACACGGCCTCGCGATCGACCCGCGTCGGATCGTCGTCACCGCCGGCGCCTCGGCGGCGCTGCTGCTGGTCACCGCCGCGCTGGTCGATGCCGGCGACGAAGTCATCGTCGGCGACCCGTCCTACCCCTGCAACCGCCAGTTTCTGAGCAGCTTCGGCGCCCAGGTAAAACTCGTCGGTACCGATGCCGGCAGCCGTTTCCAGCTCAGTGCCGACAGCGTGCGCGCCAACTGGACGGCGCAGACCACAGGGCTGATGATCGCCACGCCCTCCAATCCCACCGGTACCTCGGTGCCGCCCGACGAATTGCGCGCCATCTGCGAGTGGGCGCGCGCGCGCGGCGCCTGGCGCATCGTCGACGAGATCTACCTGAACCTGGGCGACCGCGATGCCGCGGGCCGGCCGCCGCAGACGGTACTGGCGTTCGACGACGGCGCCATCGTCATCAACAGCTTCTCGAAGTATTTCGGCATGACCGGCTGGCGCCTGGGCTGGGCGGTGGTGCCGGAAGCGATGGTGCCGACCATCGAGCGCCTGGCCCAGAATTACTATATTTGCGCCTCGCACCTGTCGCAGCAGGCGGCGCTGGCCTGTTTCACGCCGCCCTCGCTGGCGTTGTGCGAAGCGCGGCGGGTCGAGTTCGGGCGCCGCCGCGCACTGGTATTGAAAGGGCTGGCGGGGATCGGCCTGCCGGTGCCGGTGCCGCCGGACGGCGCCTTCTACGTGTATTTCGACGTGAGCGGAACCGGTCTGACGGCCTGGGAATTCTGCGAGCGGGTGCTGGAGGAAGCGCACGTGGCGCTCACGCCGGGCAAGGATTTCGGGCACGTGGGCGCGGACCGCTACGTGCGCCTCTCGTATGCCGCCAGCGCCGCGCACCTGGAGGAGGCGATTCGCCGGCTGGGAAGATTCATGGAGCGTCTCGGCCAATGAAGCGTCGCGTGGCACGGTCATTTAATGCACGCATTACAATAGTTGATTGCACTCTTCCATGACAGTCATGCCGAATCCGTCCGCTTTGCGCCTGTGCGCTTCCTTTGCCGGCAAGGTCGCCACTGCCGTCCTCCTCGCGTTGTCGATCGGCGCCACGGCGGCCGCGGCTGCGCCGGTGCCGGTTCTTGTGGGGCTCGACGCCGAATTCGGGCTCGATAACAGCACGTCGGCCCAGGCCGTGGAATTGGGCCTGCGCAGCGCCATCGGCGAAATCAACCGTGCCGGCGGCGTGCTGGGCGGCCGCCCGATCGAGTTGGTGACCAAGGATCACCGGTCCATCCCGGCGCGCGGTATCCGCAATATCGAAGAGTTCGCGCGCATGCCCGAGCTGGTTGCCGTGTTCGGCGGCCGCTTCAGTCCGGTGATCATCGAGGAACTGCCGACCCTGAAGGCGACGAAAACCTTGTTCATGGCGCCATGGTCCTCGGCCGACATGATCGTCGATAACGGCATGCAGCCCAATTACGTCTACCGCCCGTCGCTACGCGACAGCCTGGCCATGCCCAAGTTGCTGGAAACGGCGAAGAAACGGGGCCTGCGCCAGGTCGGCCTGTTGCTGACGAATACGTCCTGGGGGCGCAGCAACCTGGCGGCCGCGGAAAAATTCGTCGCTTCCGGCAAGGGCATCCGGATCGTTCAGACCGCCTGGTACAACTGGCGCGACCAGACGCTCGTGGCCCGCTACAAGGCCTTGCGCGACGCCGGCGCCCAGGCCATCGTCCTGGTCGCCAACGACGACGAAGCGGCGGTGCTGGTGCGCGAAGTGGCGGCCTTGCCGGCCGCTGAACGCATGCCGATCCTGAGCCACTGGGGTGTCACCGGCGGCGAGTTCACCAGGCAGGCCGGACCTGCCCTGCACCAGGTCGACTTTTCCGTGATCCAGACCTTTTCGTTCTTCACGGCCGACAAGCAGCAGCTCGCCCGCTTCATGGCCAGTGCGGCTGCCGTGTCGCCGATCCGCAAGATCGAGGACATCCATGGTCCGGTGGGCGTGGCGCACGCGTACGACCTGATGCACATCCTGGCCAAGGCAATCGACCTGGCCGGCAGTGCAGACAGGAAGGCCGTGCGTGACGCGCTCGAGAAAGTGCGCGAGCACCGTGGACTGATCAAGCATTATGCGCCGCCGTTCACCCCGGGCCGCCATGAAGCGCTGGGCGCGCGCGAACTGCTGATCGCCCGCTACCGCGCGGACGGCGTGCTGGCACCGACTGGCGATTGATGACGCCCTGGCTGCCGCTCCGGACCGGGAGCCTGACGCGGCGTTTCGCCATTACGGCGGCCATCCTGGCCGCCGTCGCCGTGTTGCTGGTGGCGGCAGTGTCGTTCTGGCTGGTCAAGCGCCAGCACATCGCGGCCGTCGCCTTGCTCCAGCAGGGTGAGGCCGCCTTCCATGCGCGCACCGTCGGCAATACGCTGCACACCCTGGCCGCGCGCATGGACGAAGTGGCCGACAGTCCGATCCTGGCCACCGCGCTGGTCGACAGCGCCGGACGCGAAACTTATCTAGCACCTTTCCTGAACGGCCTGCGCCAGATCAACGGGATCCCGGTCCAGGTCTTGTTCACCGATTTCGAAGGCAAGCCGATTGCGGGCAATGGCCTGGAACGCTTCGATTCCGAGCAGCTGGCCTGGCTGCGCGCGCGCATCGAACAAGGCGACAAGAGCGCGGCCATCTTCGAGCGCCCCGGCGGCGCGGAGCTGGTCGGCGCGACCTTGCTGCGCTATTCGCGCACCAACACGCCCGAAGGGGCGCTGGTCTACAAGCTCAGGCTGCACGACCTGCGGCCCGATCCCGCATCGACATTGACCTGGAAGCGACAGGCGCCGGCGGCCGCGGGCGGGTCTCGCCTCGACCTGCCGGTGAAGGTGCCGCATCAATTCGATCATCTCGGCCTGCGCCTGCACGTCAACGCCTCCGCATCCGGCCAGGCGCTGAAACGGCCCTGGTCCCAATACAGCCTGATCGGCGGCATCGCGGCCCTGCTCGCCGTGCTGGTGTTCCTGCTCGGATCGCGTTTCTCGCATGGACTGACCCAGGACCTGCGCAAGCTCGAGCAATTCGCCGCCAAACTGGGCGAAGAGGGCATCGGCGCGCACCGCGCCGAACTGGCCGGCAGCAGCGAGACGGTCACGCTGGCCAGATCGATCAACCTGATGCTCGACCGCCTGCAGCTGCAGCAGGCCCACCTGCAGCAGGAGCACCGCCGCAAGGACGAGTTCCTGGCAATGCTTGCACACGAGCTGCGCAATCCCCTGGCGCCGATCAGCAGCGCCGCCCAGCTGCTGCGCATGCTGTTCGCGCATGAACCGCGGGTCAGGGAGGCGAGCGAGGTGATCGGCCGCCAGGTGCGGCACATGACGCACCTGGTCGACGACTTGCTGGACGTCTCGCGCGTGACCCGCGGCCTGGTCACGATCGACAAGACAGCCGTGGAACTGGGCGCCGTGGTGCGCGAAGCGGTGGAGCAGATCGTGCCCGTGATCAAAGCCAGGGGCCACAGCCTGACGCTGGATCTGGCGCCGCACCCGCTGTCTGTCTCGGGCGGGCGCACGCGCCTGATCCAGGTAGCGGCCAACGTGCTCAACAACGCGGCGAAATACACGCCCGAGGGCGGCAAGTTGCACGTCACGCTCGCGCAGGATGGCGATCGTGCGGTCCTGCGGGTGCGCGACAACGGCATCGGCATCGCGCCCGACCTGCTGCCGGTCGTGTTCGACCTGTTTACGCAGGCCCAGCGCACCCCGGACCGCGCGCAAGGGGGGCTCGGCCTCGGCCTGGCGCTGGTCAAGAAGGTCGTCGAGCTGCACGACGGCACGGTCGAGGCGCACAGCGGCGGTCCGGGCCAGGGCAGCACCTTCACCATTCGCCTGCCGCTGCTGCACACCGCGGCGGGGGTGGCCGTGCCCGCGGCGACCGCGGCGGGGCCGGTCCAGGCGCGGCGCATCCTGGTGGTGGACGACAACGTCGACGCCGCGCGTACCCTGGCGCTGGTGCTGGAAACGGCCGGGCACAGCGTGACGGTCGAACATTCGGCGCAGGCGGCATTGCACCAGGCGGCGCATACGCCTTTCGACGTGATCCTGCTCGATATCGGTTTGCCCGACATGAGCGGGCACGCGCTGGCCGGCGCCTTGCGGGCGCTGCCGCACGGCGCCGGCGCGGTGCTGGTCGCCGTCAGCGGCTACGGGCAGGAAGAGGACCGGCGCAGGTCGCGCGAGGCGGGCTTTGCGGCGCACCTGGTCAAGCCGGTGCAGGCCGATGAATTGACCGGGACCATCGGCCAATTAGGCGTCGGCCAGCCGGGGGCGCTGATGGCGTGACGGCCGGCGCGCCGGCTTGCCAATGATGCAAGGCAGGGCGAATTCAGGGGACGCCCTGCGAGGGCGCGCGCGCGATGATACAGTGGCGGTTTTGCCTATGCCTGGCTGGCTCGCCGTCAGGCACAGGCCCGGGCACCTGGCCGCAGTCCCCATCGTTTTGGAGATGTTCAATGTTTTCGACTGATCTCACGTCAACGCGCGATGATCTTTCCCCGAAGTCTGCCCATATCGCCTCCTTGCGCGAGCAGGTGTTCGCACTGTGGGAGCAGGAAGTGCGGGCCCGCATCAGCGGCACCGAAGGCGTGACGCATCCGGTCCTGGTGGATACGCTGCCCTTGTTTTACGGAAATCTGGTGGAAGCCCTGACGCCTGATTTCCCCCGAGAAAATGCTGCCAGCGGAAGTTCGGCGGCGGCAGGCCACGGCAGCGAGCGCGCCCGCACGACCGAATACACCGCGGTCGAGGTGGTGGAGGAATACCATATCCTGCGCAAGGTCTTGTTGCAGGTATGCCGCAAGAACGGGATCGCCTTCGATGAACGCGAGATGCAGGTCATTACCGACTCCTTCGACCAGGCCATCCGCGAGGCGGTCAATGAATTTACCGAAATTCAAAAAGACTTCCGGGCGCGGGTCGCCGGCGCCCTGACCCATGACATGCGCTCCCCGCTGTCGGTGATCATCGGAGCAGCGAACTTGCTGGCGCGCTCGACCGACGATTCGGTCCGCCACCTCGCCGCCAAGATCCACGACAACGGCATGCGCCTGGAAACGATGTTCAAGCAGCAGTTGAATCTTGTGCAAAAGGCGCCCGTGCGGGTCGATCGTATCGCTGTCTCGCACTGGGATATCCTGCCGCTGGCCCGGGAAATCTGCGAGCATCAGAATGCGGTGCAGGCAGCCGTGTGCCGTGTGTCGGGGCATGAAACGCTGGTATGGTGGGATCGGATGCTGATCCAGCGGGCGCTGGAAAACCTGGTCGGCAATGCCATCAAGTACGGCGACAAGAAGGAAATCCTGGTGCACGTTTCTTCGCTTCATGGGCGCGCCATCGTCTCGGTGCACAACACCGGCAATCCGATTCGCGAAGAAAAACGCCAGCAACTGTTTGAATACCTGACCAGGGGCGATGCCACCGAAAAGCCCGGTTGGGGGATCGGCCTGGCCTTCGTCCAGGATGTCGCGGCACGGCATGGCGGGACGGTCGTGCTGGACAGTTCGGAAGAGGCGGGCACCACCTTTACGCTGGACATTCCTTGCGATTCCCGTCACATGCACTGCGACGGTCCTGCCTGACCGTCTTTGCCGGCGGCCAGGCGGCCCCGATGAGCGACCCACTATGAAGGAAGTATGAGCAAAGCAGGGCACACCGGTTCGAACGAGGCTGCGCGACAGCGCCTGCAGATGGCGGACATCGCCAGGCTGGCCGGCGTCTCGACGGCCACCGTCTCGCGCGCCCTGAACAACAGCCCGCTGGTGAACCAGGAAACGCGTACGCGCATTCTCGAACTGGCCGCCTCGCTCAAGTATTCGATCAACATCGGCGCCCAGAACCTGCGCCTGAAACAGAACCGCACCGTCGGCGTGCTGATTCCCTTCGATCCGCGCACGCACCAGAGCCTGACCGACCCGTTCCTGCTGGCCATGCTGGGCAGCCTGGCCGATGCCTTGACCGAGCGCGGCTTCGACATGCTGTTCTCGCGCATCGGCACCGACGAGATCGGCCTGGCGGCCGCGTCCTACGATTCGGGGCGCGTGATCGGCATCATCATGGTCGGACAATGGGGACGCCACCAGGAACTGAATGCGCTGGCCGCGCGCAAGGTGCCGCTGGTGGTATGGGGCGCGCAACTGCCGCAGCAACTGTACTGCTGCGTCGGCAGCGACAACGTCAACGGCGGCCGGCTCGCCACCGAACACCTGATCGCGCAAGGGCGCAGGCGAATCGCGTTCTTCGGCGACAGCGCCCTGCCCGAGCCGGCGCAGCGCTACCGCGGCTACTGCGAGGCGCTCGCGCGCCATGGCATCGCGGTCGACCCGCGCCTGCAGGTGTCGTGCTCCTTCCTGCCGGAAGGGGGGCACGAGGCGGTCGCGGCGCTTGCCGCGCGCGGCGTCGACTACGACGCCGTGTTCGCCTGCAGCGACCTGATCGCGATGACCGCGATCGACAGCCTGCGCAGCCTCGGGCGCCATGTCCCGGACGAGGTCGCCGTGGTCGGCTACGACGACATCGACCAGGCTTCCTGGTTCCACCCGCGCCTGACCACGGTGCGCCAGCCGATCGGCGCCGCCGGGCGCGCACTGGTCGACGCCCTGCTGGCACAGGTCGAGGGCGGGGCCGCGCTGTCGGCCGAGTTGCCGACCGAACTGGTGATACGCGCCAGCGCCGGCGAAACGGCCACCTGACCGGCGGCGGCGAGCGGCGTCGGAAGACGTCCTATCGGCTTCGGGTGAAATCGTTTGCAATCGAACAGTAGCGCTCACTCGCCCCCATCTTTCGATTATCGATTCGAAGCGGAATTGCAAAAAGCCACGATTCGAATATTTCTTTGCAATCGATTGCAATGGTACCGAATTATGGTGATAATCCGTTGACGAACCCATGCGCCAGGCAGGGGAAGACCGCACCCGATGGCACGGGGCGAACCATAAACGGAGGAGACCATGAGACACCCTTGCACCCGAATGGGGGCGGCAGTATCGCTCGCCCTGTTGCAGATGAGCGGCGCCAGCGCCCAGGAGACGGCGCCCGAGGCCGCGAAACAGGACGGCTTGCAGATGGAGCGCGTCGTCGTCACCGGCACGACCGGCGGCACCTCGAAGATGAAGTCGAGCGTCTCGATCAGCACCCTCGGCGCCGAAGCCATTGCCCAGGCGGCGCCGACCAGCGCGGCCGACGTGCTGCGCTCGGTGCCGGGCGTGCGCTCGGAGTCGTCCGGCGGCGAGAGCAACGCCAACATGACCGTGCGCGGCGTGCCGATCTCGGCCGGTGGTTCGCGCTATGTCCAGATCCAGGAAGACGGGCTGCCGCTGCTGCAATCGGGCGATTTCAACTTCGTCACGCCCGACGCCTACGTGCGCATCGACGGCGGCCTGTCGCACCTGGAAGTGGTGCGCGGGGGCTCGGCCTCGACGCTGGCCACCAACGCGCCCGGCGGCATCATCAACTTCATCGGCAAGACCGGCGAACAGCAGGGAGGCAGCATCAGCCTGACCCAGGGCCTGGATTACGATTCCTCGCGCATCGATGCCGACTACGGCGGCGCGCTGGGGCCGAAGACACGCTTTTTCGTCGCCGGCCATTACCGCGGCGGAGAAGGGGTGCGTCCCACCGGCGTGACCGTCGAGCAGGGCGGACAGCTGCGCGCCAACCTGACCCACGACTTCGACGGCGGCTACGTGCGCGTCTCCTACAAGCACCTGGACGACCGCAGCCCGACCGCGCTGCCGGTGCCGGTGCGCGTGACGGGCAACCGCATCTCCGAGATCGAGGGCATCGATCCGCGCACCGCCAGCTTCTATTCGCCCTACTGGGTGCCGGATGTGGCGCTCGACAAGGGCAATCGTTTCGCCGGCCACGACGTCAATGACGGCATGCGCGTGCGCAGCGATGCCTTCGGCCTGGAAGCGCAATTCGCCGCCGGCGACGGCTGGACCGTGACCGAGCGCCTGCGCACGGCGCGCAACGACGGCCGCTTCATCGGAATATTCGCCGCCAACAATGGTGCGGTGGGCAACTATACCTTCGCCACCGGCCCGAACGCCGGGCAGCCTTACGCCGGACGCGCCTTCGCCGCCGTGGTATTCAATACCTCGATCGACGACGTCGGCTCGACCATGAGCGACACCAAGTTCACCAAGACCGTGCAGCTGGCCGATGGCGCCCGCCTGAACCTGACCGGCGGGCTCTACGCGGCGGTGCAGGACCTTGGGCTGACCTGGAATTTCAACGAATACCTGATGCAGGCCAGCGGCGACAAGCCGGCCCTGCTGCGCACCGCGAGCGCCACCCCGGGGCTGGTCGGCCCGGCCTTCGGCGGCTGCTGCTCGCGCGCCGTCGACATGCGCTACAAGTACCTGTCGCCGTATGTGAACGTCGGTTTCGAGCGCGGTCCGCTCAATGTCGACGCCAGCGCGCGCCACGACCGCCAGCGCGCACAGGGCAGTGCGAATATCGCCACCGCGGCGCTGCGCTACGAGCCGGCCACGGTCCAGCAGGTCGACTACCGGTTGAGCCACAATTCGTATTCGGCCGGCGCCAACTACCGCTTCTCGAAGGGGCTGGGCGTGTTTGCCCGCGTCAGCGAAGGCGTATCGTTCAATGCCGACCGCATCCTGTTCGGCGCGCCGCTCGACGGCAGCACCCCGGTCAGCATCAATACCGTGCGCCAGGCCGAGGGCGGTGTCAAGTGGCGCAGCGGCGCCCTGAGCGCCTTCGTGACCGCGTTCCATGCCAAGACGCGCGAGACCAACTACGAAGTGACGACCCGCACCAGCACCGCCAACAGCTACGAGGCCAAGGGCGTGGAACTGGAAGCGGCCTGGCGCAGCGGCGCCTTCCAGGCCAACGGCGGCCTGACCCTCACCGATGCCGAGATCGTGGCCACCGCGCCGGGCGGCGAGGCGGTGATCGGCAACACGCCGCGGCGCCAGGCGCGCGCCGTCTACCAGCTGGCATCGAGCTACACCCTCGGTCCGGTGCTGTTCGGCGCCAGCCTGGTCGGCACCGGCAAGTCGTGGGCCGACGACCAGCACACGATCCTGATGCCGGCTTACCGCACCGTCGGCGCCTTCGTCAACTATGCCTACAACGACCGCATCACGCTGTCGCTGGCGGCGAACAACCTGACCAACGAACTCGGCTACACTGAAGTCGAAGGAGACGGTCATGCGGCACGCGCCATCAGCGGGCGCTCCGTCAAGGCCAGCGTCAAGTACGCATTCTGACCCGTCCTGCCCGGCGCCCTTCGCGGGCGCCGGCGTCTTCCTGACTGCCGCATACCATGAACGAACTGCCTTCCCCCGCGCCGCTGCTGGCGGCGCTTCCCCCCGAACGCCGCGACGAGGTCCTGCGCCGCTATGCGGAGCACGGCCCCTTGCTGTACCGGCGCCTGGCCGCCGTGTACGGCGCCATGCCCGGCTTCGGCCAGTGGTACGACACACTGCTGGGCGCACTGGGCGCGCTGCACGCGGCGCGTCCGCGGGAGCTGGTGGCGCTCGACGCGGCCCGCGCCGCCGACCCCGCCTGGTTCACGCGCCAGCACATGCTCGGCTATAGCGCCTATACAGACCATTTCGGCGGAAACCTGCGCGGGGTCGAAGAGCGCATCGGGCACTTGCAGACGCTCGGCGTGACTTACCTGCACCTGCTGCCTTTCCTGCGTGCGCGCGCCGGTGAGAACGACGGCGGTTTCGCGGTGGCGAGCTTCGACGAGATCGAACCCGCCCTTGGCACCATGGACGACCTCGAACATCTGTGCCTGCGCCTGCGCCGGGCCGGCATCAGCCTGTGCGCCGACTTCGTGCTCAATCACGTCGCCGACGACCATCCCTGGGCGCGGGCGGCGGCCGCGGGCGACCTTGGAAAGCGCGATTTCTTCCACGTCTTCCCGGACCGCACGCTGCCCGATCGCCACGAGCGCACGCTGGCGCAGGTGTTCCCGGATGCGGCGCCCGGCAATTTCACCTTCGTGCCGGCGCTTGGCGGCTGGGTCTGGACCACCTTCTATCCTTACCAGTGGGACTTGAACTACGCCAATCCCGACGTGCTGGCCGAGATCGTGGGCGCGCTGCTGCGCCTGGCCAACCGCGGCGTCGAAGCCTTCCGCCTCGATTCGACGGCCTTCCTGTGGAAGCGCGAAGGCACCGGCAGCATGAACCAGCCCGAGGTGCACGCGCTGCTGCAGGCGCTGCGCGCGATCGTGGCGATCGTCGCGCCCGGCGTGCTGCTCAAGGCCGAGGCCATCGTGCCGACCCGCGAGCTGCCGGCCTACCTGGGCACGCCGGAGGCGCCCGAATGCCACCTGGCCTACCACAGCACCCTGATGGCCGCGGGCTGGGCGGCGCTGGCCGAACAGGATGCGGACCTGCCGCGCCGGGTCATCGCGCGCACGCCGGCCCTGCCGGACGCGGCCTCATGGCTGACCTATGTGCGCTGCCACGACGATATCGGCTGGAAGATCCTCGCCGATGAAGCCGGCTCCAGCGAGCGCCTGGCGCAGGTGGCGCGCTTCTTCCACGGCGCCGACGGCAGTTTCGCGGCCGGGGTGGGCTTCCAGTCGGGCGCGCACGTGCAGGTGCCCGCCACCAACGGCATGGCCGCCGCCCTGGCCGGCTTCGAGACGGCGGCCGGACCGCTCGCGCGCGAACTGGCGCTGCGCCGCCTGCTGCTCGTCTACGGCCTGGCATGCGCATTCGGCGGCATGCCGCTGGTCTACATGGGCGACGAACTGGGCATGGGCAACGACCATGCCTACCGCGACGATCCGGCACGCGCGCACGACACGCGCTGGGTCCAGCGCCCGCTGCTCGACGCCGGCAGGCTGGCGCTGCGCGACGATGCCGAGGCCTGGACCGGGCGCGTGTTCCGGGCGCTGCGCGCGCTGGTCGAGGAGCGCCGCGCCTGCCCGTCGCTGGCGGCCGGCCAGGCGCGCGCGCTGGTCGACGCCGGCGACCCGGCCGTGCTGGGACTGGCGCGCGGCGACGCCTTCCTCGCCCTGTTCAACTTTTCGGCGCGCCCGGTCGTGGCGCGGCCGGCCGGCGTGCACGGCTGGCCGGCCGAGGTCGAACTCGAGCCCTGGGGCATGCGCTGGCTGCAGCGCGCGCCGGCCGCGCCGGGAGCGGCGCCATGACGGGCGCCAACGAGCCGGTCGCCGTCTTCGGCGAGGCGCTGGTCGACGATTTCGGCACCAGCCAGGTCGTCGGCGGCGCCCCGTTCAACGTGGCGCGCCACCTGGCGGCCTTCGGCGCCGCCCCCCTGATGCTGACCCGGATCGGCAGCGATGCGGGCGGCGTGCTGGTGCGCGAGCAGCTGGCCCGCTTCGGCATGCGCAGCCAGGGCGTGCAGGTCGACCCCGCGCGGCCTACCGGCCGGGTGCTGGTCGAGCGGGACGGGGCCGGGCACCGCTTCGTGATCCTGCCCGACCAGGCCTGGGACCATATCGAATCGGCGCCGCTGCTGCACGCGCTCGCGGGCGAAACGCCGGCGCTGCTGTACGCCGGCACCCTGGCGCGGCGCGCGCCCGACTCGCGCGCGGCGCTGGCGGCCCTGCTGGCGGCAAGCGCGGCGCCGCGCTTCCTCGACCTGAACCTGCGTGCCAGCCAGGTCGGCGACGCTTGCGTGCTGGCGGCGCTGCACGAGGCCGATATCGCCAAGCTCAACGAGGAAGAGCTGGCCTGGCTGCACGATGCCGCCGGCCAGCCGCGCCCCCCGGGAGAAGATGCCTGCGGCGACGCCGCCGCGGCGGCCTGCGCGGCCCTGATGGCGCGGTTCGGTCTGCGCGAGCTGGTCGTCACGCTCGGCGCGCGCGGCGCGCTCTGGTTCGGCGCCGATGGCGCGCGCCTGCAGGCGCGGGCCGGCGCGCCGGCCTGCCTGGCCGACACGGTCGGGGCCGGCGACGCGTTTTCCGCCGTGTTCGTGCTGGGCGTCGTGCGCGGCTGGCCGCGCGCGGCAACGCTGGCGCGCGCCGCGGCCTTCGCCAGCGCCATCTGCGGCGTGCACGGCGCCGTTCCGCCCGATCCGTCCTTTTACGCCCCCTGGCGCGCGCAGTGGCGCGCCGGCCCCACTTGAAAGAAACCGCCATGGCACGTCAACCCCGCCTGTCGTTCTGGCAAATCGTCAACATGAATGTCGGCTTCTTCGGCATCCAGTTCAGCTTCGGGCTCCAGCAAAGCAACATGAGCCCGATCTACAAATACCTGGGGGCGGACGAGGCGACCTTGCCCCTGCTGTGGCTGGCCGGTCCGGTGACCGGCCTGGTGGTGCAGCCGATCATCGGCGCCATGAGCGACCGCACCGTCACGCGCTGGGGCCGGCGCACGCCGTATTTCCTGATCGGCGCCATCCTGTGCAGCCTGGGCCTGCTTGCCATGCCGTTCAGCCCCACGCTGTGGATGGCGGCCAGCCTGCTGTGGATCCTCGACGCGGCCAACAATGTCACGATGGAACCCTACCGGGCCTTCGTCAGCGACAAGCTGGCGCCGCCCCAGCATTCGCTGGGCTTCCTGACCCAGAGCGCCTTTACCGGGCTGGGACAGACGCTGGCCTACCTGACGCCGTCGCTGCTGGTGTTCTTCGGCATGGACAAGGACGCCACCAACGGCAGCCACATCCCCCAGGTGGTGGTGGCCGCCTTCATGATCGGCGCGGTGATGTCGATCGGCAGCATCCTGTGGTCGCTCAAGACCAGCCCCGAGCTGCCGTTCGAGCCTGCGGAACTGGAGCGGTTGCGCGCGCATCCGATCGGCGTGCGCGCCGTGCTGGCCGATATTGCGCTGGCCCTGCGCGAGATGCCGGACACGATGCGCCGCCTGGCCCTGGTCAAGCTGTTCCAGTGGTATGCCATGTTCTGCTACTGGCAATACATCATGCTGTCGCTGGCCAAAACGCTGTACGGCAGCACCGATCCGGCCAGCGCCGGCTTTCGCGACGCGGTCCTGCTCAATGGCCAGATCGGCGCGTTCTACAACTTCGTCGCCTTCGTCGCCGCCTTCGCGCTGGTGCCGTTCACGCGCCGCTTCGGCGCCAAGCGCATGCACAGCGCCTGCCTGGCCGTGGCCGGGGCCAGCATGCTGTCGATCCCGCTGATCCGCGAGCCGGCGCTGCTGTTCCTGCCGATGGTCGGCATCGGCCTGGCCTGGGCCAGCATCATGGGCAATCCCTATGTGATGCTGGCCGGCTGCATTCCGCCCGAGCGCACCGGGGTCTACATGGGGATCTTCAACATGTTCATCGTGATTCCGATGATTATCCAGATCTTCACGCTGCCCCTGTACTACGAGGCCGGCCTGGGCGGCAATCCGGAAAACGTGATCCGCCTGGCGGGCGCGCTGATGCTGTGCGCTGCGCTGGCGGTATTGTGGGTGAGGGTGCAGCCGGCGCAGGCCGCGCCGGCCGCCGCGGGTGGGCGGGCCGATCCGCGCGAGGCCTGGAACGCGCCATGAAGAAGGCGCGCCGGCAACGCGCGCCGGCGCGGTCGACGCTCAGTCAAGCGTGATGCTGGCCTTGCTGATGACGTTGCGCCAGTAGCCGAGCTCGTTGTTGACGAGGGTGTCGAGGGCGGCCGGATTCAGGTAGCGCAGTTCGACGCCCTGGGCCGCAGCCTGCTTCTTGGCTTCCGGCGTGTCGAGCGCTTGCTTGACGCCGTTGCTGATCTGGTTCACCAGGGCTGGCGGCGTGCCGGCCGGTGCGAACAGGCCGACCCAGGCTTCCAGCGTAAAGTCGGGCAAGCCTGCTTCGGCCGTGGTCGGCACTGCCGGCAGCATCGGATGACGGGTCTTGCCGGCAATGGCCAGCGCCTTCAGCTTGCCGGACTGGACGTGCTGCATCACCGATGGCGGCGTGGTGATGAAGACTTGCACGCGGCCCGATACCACGTCCGCAATCGCCTGGCCCGAACCTTTGTAGGGGATGTGCAGCATGTCGGTGCCGGTCTGCTGCTTGAACAGCTCGGTCCCGATATGCGACAGCGAGCCGTTGCCCTGGGAAGCATAGCTGACCTTGCCAGGATTCTTTTTCAGGTAGGCGATCAGTTCAGGCAGCGTATTGACGGGCAGGGAAGGGTGCACGGCCACCACATTCGTGGCGGCGACCAGCAGCGCGACCGGCGTGAAATCCTTCGGAGCCCAGGGCAGCTTGGCCATGAGCGAGGGGTTGGCAGTGTGATAGGCCGAATACGACACCAGCAGGGTCGCGCCGTCCGGTGCGGAACGGGCCACCGCCTGGTAGGCGATATTGCCGCTGCCGCCAGGGCGGTTGTCGATGACGACGGTATGCTTGAGCAATTGACCGAGCGGCTGGCCTACCACGCGGGCAGCGGTGTCGACCACGCCACCGGGAGGATTGGGAACGATCAGGGTGATCGGCTTCGATGGCAGCGACTGGGCGAATGCCGTGCTCGAAGTGAGTAGCAGCATGCAATAGGCAAGTTTGCGGAACATTAAAAGTCTCCTGTGGATGTAAGATGCAACTGATGTCGCTCTGAACGGCGGGTTCGGCCCCAATTTACCGGTTTATTTGTGGTCCGGCATTCGTATTATCCACAAGGTAGCCTTCGCGTTTCGCGAAGCTTTCGTATTTCGCGAAGGGCCGATTGCCGATTTAGAACTTCCATCGCGCGGCGGCTTGCCGCCACACTCGCTCCAGGCTTTCATTTCGAGTACGAGTTCACGATGACAAATCAGATTCTTTCCGGCATCCGCGTCCTGGAGTTGGGGCAATTGATCGCTGGGCCATTCGCCGCCAAGACCCTGGCCGATTTTGGTGCCGAGGTGATCAAGGTGGAAACGCCCGGCGACGGCGACCCCTTGCGTAAGTGGCGTATGTTGCACGAGGGCACGTCGGTCTGGTGGCAGGCGCAGTCGCGCAACAAGCAGTCGATCTGCATCGACTTGCGCACCGCTGAAGGCCAGCAGCTGGTGCGCATGCTGGCCGAGTCGGCAGATGTGCTGATCGAAAACTTCCGGCCCGGCACCATGGAAAAATGGGGCATGGGCTGGGACGACCTGTACCGGATCAATCCGCGCCTGATCATGCTGCGTGTTTCCGGCTACGGCCAGGACGGGCCGAGGCGCGACGAACCCGGTTTCGCCGCGATCGCCGAAGCGATGGGCGGCCTGCGCTACATCACCGGCGAGCCGGGGCGGGTGCCCGTGCGCGCCGGCGTATCCCTCGGCGATACCCTGGCAGGCTTGCATGGCGCGCTCGGCATCTTGCTGGCGCTGTACCAGCGCGACGCCAAAGGGGGCACCGGCCAGATGATCGATGTCGCCCTGTACGAGTCGGTGTTCAACCTCACCGAAAGCCTGTTGCCCGAATACTCGGCCTTCGGCGCGGTGCGCAAGCCGGCGGGCGGCGCGCTGCCCGGCATCGCGCCGTCGAATGCGTATCGCTGCCAGGATGGCGAATACGTCCTGATCGCCGGCAATGGCGACTCGATCTTCAAGCGCCTGATGCAGGCAATCGGGCGCGCCGACCTGGCCGACGATCCCGGGCTGGCAAAAAACGACGGCCGTGTCGGCCGCGTGGCGGAACTCGATGCCGCGATCGAAACCTGGACCGGCACGCTGCCCATCGACGCGGTGCTGGCTGACCTGAAGCAGGCCGGCGTGCCTTCGGGACGCATTTATTCGGCCAAGGATATCGCCGAGGACGAGCACTACCGGGCGCGCGGCGTGATCGAAAAAGTACGCAGCGCGGAGGGGCTGGAGGTCGAAGTGCCGGGGATCATGCCGAAGTTATCGGGCAATCCCGGCGCGATCCGCGAGCGCGCGCCAGCACTGGGCGAGCACACCGAACAGATCCTGGCCACTGCCGGCCTTTCCACGGCCGAGATTGCCGCCTTGAAGGAAAAAGGAGTCGTATCGTGACCCGCCGCCTCGAAATCAACGAAGTATCGCCGCGCGACGGCTTGCAGATGGAGCCGGTCAACGTCCCCACGCAGGCCAAGATCGCCTTCATCGACGCCTTGTCGGCCTGCGGATTTTCCCGCATCGAAGTCACTTCCTACACCTCGCCCAAGGCGATTCCGGTTCTGGCCGACGCCGAGGCGGTGATGGCCGGCATCAAACGTGTCGCCGGCGTGAAGTACACGGCCCTGGTGCCCAACCTGAGAGGAATGGAGCGCGCCGTGGACGGGCGCCCGGACGAGATCAACCTGGTCATGTCGGCCAGCGAAACCCACAACCGCGCCAACCTGCGCATGACGCGCGCGCAATCGCTGGCCACCCTGCAGGAGGTCATTCGCGCCGCCGCAGGCCTGAACTTGCCCTGCAACGTCTCGCTGTCCACGGCATTCGGGTGTCCCTTCGACGGCGAAGTCGACCCGGAACAAGTGATCGGGCTGGCCGGCCTGCTGGCCGATACGGGCGCCGCCGGCATCACCGTCTGCGACACCACCGGCATGGCGTATCCGACCCAGGTCGCGCGCCTGTGCGAACAATTGCAGCGTGCGGTGCCGGGCCTGCCCTTGACCATTCACCTGCATAACACGCGCGGCATGGGCCTGGCCAATGCGCTGGCCGCCTTCGATGCCGGCATCGACCGCTTCGACGGCGCCCTGGGCGGCCTGGGCGGCTGTCCGTATGCGCCCGGCGCCAGCGGCAATGTCAGCACGGAAGAGCTGGTGCACATGTTCGCCGCCATGGGCCACGACACCGGCGTGGCACTCGATGCCCTGCTCGCGGTCGTGGGTTCCCTGTCCGGCGTGGTCGGCCGGCCGGTGTCGAGCCAGCTGGCGCAAGCCGGCCCGCGGCTGCGCCGTTTCGCGCCGCCGGCCTGGCTGGCGGAAAAATTCACGCAGTAGGCAGCCGCTTCATGGCCCGGCTTTTTGGCCAGGCAATCGTAGTCAACAACCAGTTCGCGCGTAAAAGGTAGGGAAGAACATGGGACAAACGCTGTACGACAAGCTGTGGGCGAGACATGTGGTGCATGTCGAGGACGATGGCACCACGCTGCTGTACGTCGACCGCCATCTGCTCAACGAGGTCATGAGCCCGCAGGCATTCGAAGGCTTGCGCATTCATCAGCGCAAGGTGTGGCGCATCGCGTCGAACCTGGCCGTGGCCGACCACAACATTCCCACCACCGACCGCAGTGCCGGCATCGACGATCCGGTATCGCGCCTCCAGGTCGAGACCCTGACCAAGAATTGCGGCGAGTTCGCGATTACCGAAATCGGCATGACCGACCGGCGCCAGGGCATCGTGCACGTCATCGGACCGGAGCAGGGGATCACCCTGCCGGGCCTGAGCGTGGTCTGCGGCGACAGCCATACCAGTACCCATGGCGCATTCGCCTGCCTGGCCTTCGGCATCGGCACCTCGGAAGTCGAGCATGTACTGGCGACGCAATGCCTGCTCGGCAAGAAATCGAAGAACCTGCTGGTGCGCTTCGAGGGCGTGCTGCCGGCCGGCGTGACGGCCAAGGACATGGCGCTGGCCATGATCGGCAAGATCGGTACCGCCGGCGCGACCGGCTACGCGATCGAGTATGCGGGAGAGGCGGTGAGCGCCCTGTCGATGGAAGGGCGCATGACCTTGTGCAACCTGACGGTGGAGGCGGGCGCCCGGTGCGGCATGATTGCCGTGGACGACAAGACGATCGACTACCTGCAGGGCCGGCCGCAGGCGCCCACGGGGGAACGGTGGGAACGGGCGGTGGCGTATTGGCGCACCCTCAAGAGCGATGCCGACGCGGTCTTCGACCAGGTCGTCACGATCGACGTCTCCCGGATCACGCCCCAGGTCACCTGGGGCACGTCGCCTGAAATGGTGATGCCGGTCGACGGCACGGTGCCCGACCCGGCACGCGAACCGGACCCGGTCAAGCGCGCCGGCATCGCGCATGCGCTGGCCTACATGGGGCTGGCGCCGGGCACGCCGATGACCGATATCCATGTCGACGTGGTCTTCATCGGATCCTGCACCAATTCGCGCATCGAGGACTTGCGCGCGGCCGCCGCCATCGTGCGCGGCCGGCAAGTGGCGCACAACGTGGAGCTGGCGCTGGTGGTGCCGGGTTCGGGACTGGTCAAGCGGCAGGCCGAGGCCGAAGGACTCGATGCGGTCTTCAAGGAGGCGGGATTCGAATGGCGCGAGCCGGGCTGCTCGATGTGCCTGGGCATGAATGCCGACCAGCTGAGGCCCGGGCAACGCTGCGCGTCGACCTCGAACCGCAACTTCGAGGGACGGCAGGGCGCCGGCGGGCGTACCCACTTGGTCAGTCCGGAAATGGCGGCGGCGGCCGCCGTCATGGGACACTTTGTCGATATCAGGGATTGGCGTTAATGGAAAAGTTCACCACACATACAGGGCTGGTCGTGCCGCTCGATCGCGGCAATGTCGATACCGACGCCATCGTGCCGAAGCAGTTCCTGAAATCCATCCGGCGGTCCGGGTTTGGCGTGAACCTGTTCGATGCCTGGCGTTACCTGGACATCGGCGAACCGGACCAGGATTGCAGCGGGCGGCCGCTGAACCCGGATTTCGTGCTGAACCAGCCGCGCTACCAGGGCGCGAGCATCCTGCTTGCCCGCGAAAATTTCGGCTGCGGCAGCTCGCGCGAGCATGCGCCCTGGGCCCTGTCCGACTACGGCTTTCGTGCCATCATCGCGCCTTCGTTCGCTGAAATTTTCTACAACAACTGCTTCAAGAATGGTTTGCTGCCGATCGTGCTGGCCGAGCATGACGTCGACGACCTGTTCACGGCCTGCGAACGAAGCCCCGGGTTCCAGCTCGCGCTCGACCTGCCGGCCCAGACGGTCACCTGGCCGGACGGGCAGCGCACGATCCGCTTCGAGGTCGATGCGTCGCGCAAGCACCGCCTGCTCCATGGCCTGGACGACATTGCGCTGACGATCAGCCACGCCGACAAGATCAGGGCGTACGAGGCGCGCCGCAGGCAGGAGGAGGACTGGCTGTTTTGAGGATGGGCGCTGCGCCGCCCGCGCACACGTTTATGCCAAAATAGACCGTTGCCGATCCATCGGCGAGCCAGGAGTAAGTTTGTGAATTATGCGCGGTTCGATCTGGTCACGCTCAACCTGTTCATAGAAATTGCGCGCACCGGCAGCATCACGCGCGGTGCCCAGCAGTCCAATCTCGCGGTGGCGGCCGCGAGCAAGCGCATCTCGGACCTGGAAACCCATTTAGGAACAAGGTTGCTCTACCGGCACGCCAATGGCGTCACGATGACGGAGGCCGGCCATGCCTGTTTCCAGCACGCGCTCGGTATCTTGCAGGACGTCGACAAGATGTCGGGCGCGCTGTCCGATTTCGCTGCGGGCAGCCGGGGGCAGGTGCGCATCTGGGCGAATACGTCGGCGATCACCCAGTTTCTTCCGGACGACCTGAGCCGTTTTCGGCGCGAACACCCCGGTATCCGGATCAGCCTCGAAGAGCGCACGAGCGGTGACGTGGTGGCGGCCGTGCGTGAAAACCGCGCCGATATCGGCATTTTCGCGGACCGCACCGCGGCGGGCGAAGTGGAAGTGTTCGATTACCGCAAGGACGAGCTGGTGTTGATCGTGTCCCATGACCATCCGCTGGCCGCCTGTGACAGCGTGCCGCTCGCCGATGCCCTCGACTACGAATTTGTCAGCCTGTCGGAAGCGACCTCGCTGGGCGAACGGCTGCGTACCGAATGCAGCCGCCTGGAAAAGCCGCTCAAGCTCAGTATCCAGGTGCGCAGCTTCGACGCCGTCTGCCGCATGGTGATGGCCGGCCTGGGCATCGGCGTATTGCCGCGCCTGGCGGCCGAACCGCACGTGCGCTCAATGGGATTGAAGCTCATTACCCTGACCGACGACTGGGCGCAGCGCACGCTGCTGCTTGCGCTGCGCAGCACGCTGGCGCCGCCGGCCCCGGTCCGCTTGCTGGCCAGCAGCCTCAGTGCCGACGCGGCCCGGGCGCTCGACCGGTCCGGCGCGCCTGACCGGACATGACGGCGATCCTGGCCGGCAGCTTCTTCAGGTAACGGAGTCGCCAGGGAAAAGCGCCGTTCGGATTGCGTGCGGAATGCCGCCACCGTGCCGCCGCGCCCGGTGCCAGCCCGGGTCGTTGGCAAGTTACCTCGGCAAGCTGCAATTATTGCAATCATGAGAACGGACCAGCGGATGGGAATTGTTGAGAAGTTGCGTGTTTGGGCACGCGGGATAAAGCGCGACGGCGTCACGCTATGGTTCGCGTACAAGGATCCCGCGACGCCCCTGCTCGCGAAAGGCCTCTGTGTGTTCGTCGTCGCTTACGCGCTCAGCCCGATCGACCTGATTCCTGATTTCATCCCGGTCCTTGGTTATCTGGACGACGTGATCTTGCTGCCGGTATTGATCTGGCTTGCCGTCAGACTCGTACCATCAGGCGTACTCGCCCAATCCAGAGCTAAAGCCGAGGAGTGGATGGCGACTGAAGGACGAAAACCCAAGAATAACTGGGGCATCGTTCTCGTCGTCGTGGTCTGGGTGCTTACGGTCTGGGCGATGTGGCGGTATTGGTTATCGCAATATTTCTGATAGCAACTTTCCGTGGGTCGCCCAGCGGCGGCCGCCGCTGCCGCCACCACTGTAGGAACTCACGACATTTCGCAGTAGCGTCCTCTTGATCTTAAAGTGATTCTCAGCTATCTCGCAGTGCTTCTTCTCACAAAACCTCGCAGTTTTTAAAATGACCCGCCCCAGGTGTCATGGAGGCCGGATAGCGTGCGTCCGGGTGGGATGGCTTGACGCGGCTTGGCGGCGCGCCCTGCCGCTACATGTCGGGAATTTTTCCCACGCCTAAGTACATGCACTTGCCGTAATCTCCCATTGACCATAACAAACCGACAATGGAGATAACGTCAATGGAACTGCCTGTTTTGCTTCACTATGACAGTCGCTTACCTCACAAGCGGGCCATGGGTCTCGCCACGTTGATGGGGCTCACTTGTGTGGGGGTAGCGACACCTACTTTTGCGCAAACGGAGGCAGAGATGCCGACGGTGGAGGTGGTCGGTGCCGTGCCGCTGCCCGGTATTGGCATCGACAGGAAGCTGCTTCCTTACCCGGTGCAGACGGCTACCGGGAGCGAGCGCAGGCAGTCCAGCGCGGGCAACCTGACCGAATACATGGCCCAGAACCTGACCGGAGTCAATGTCAACGAGGTCCAGGGCAGCCCATTCCAGAACGACCTGACGTTCCGCGGCTTTCGCGCCTCGCCGCTACTTGGCGCTCCACAAGGAATTTCGGTATTCCTCGATGGCGTGCGGATCAATGAAGGATTCGGCGATGTCATCAACTGGGACATGCTCCCCGAAGCCGCCATTTCCAGCGTGACGCTCGTCCCAGGCGCAAATCCCACATACGGCCTCAATTCGTTGGGCGGCGCGCTGGCTTTCAAGACAAAGTCTGGCCGAACCGATCCCGGTTTCGAGGCCGACGTTTCGCTGGGCAGCTTCGGGCGCAAGCGGTTCGACTTAGCCTATGGGAAGCAGTTCGAGGACGGCTGGCATGCCTTTATTGCAGGTACCCGATTCAACGAAGATGGCTGGCGCGATTACTCGAACGGGCGACTTGGCAACGTGTTTGGAAAATTTGGCCGCAGCGTGGGGACAAACAGCTGGAACATGTCGCTGCTGCACGGGACAAGCACGCTGGTTGGCAATGGTTTGCTGCCGGACGAGCTGTACGAAAGCGGGCACCGCGCCGTCTATACCCATCCCGACCGCACGAAAAACCAGGTGCAGCAGCTGACCCTCACTTCCGAACACTGGCTGGATAACAATACTGTATTTTCCACCCTCGTCTATGGACGCAAGAGCCGACGCAACACCGTCAACGGCGACATCAACCCCGCGTATGAATCCTATGCGGAGTCTTGCGAGGACGGGTTCGACGCCGGCGGCGCGCCACTGGAAGACGACGAATGTGTTGATGATGCCGGCAATCCGCTCAGCCGGGATGATGCACTCGGTCTTGCCCCGGGCGTGCTGAACCAGACCCGAACCCGCCAGACCTCGTACGGGCTTGGGCTGAATCTGGCGCGCGATGTAGGCGTCCACAAACTCAACTTTGGCGCCTCCGCCGACCGCAGCAAGGTCAGCTACGACCAGACCACGCAGGACGCGGCGTTCGACGACAGCCGGGGCGCGGTCGCCGTTCCCGGCGCCGGGCCCACCCTGGACGCGGCGGTGCACGGCCGCTCCTGGCATGCCGCACTGTACGCGTCCGACACCCTGGCCTTATCTGGCGCCACTCACCTGACCGCTTCCGCGCGCTACAACGTCGCGCAGGTCACGAATACCTTGACCAACGAAAACGGCATCCAGCCCACCGAGTCGTTCCGCTATACCAAACTCAACCCCGCGCTGGGCGTCACCCACCAACTATCCAGCGGCTGGACGGTATTTGCCAACCTGGCGCAGAACACCCGGGTGCCGACCGTGATTGAACTCGGCTGCGCGGACCCCGAACAGCCTTGTGCGCTCCCGACCGGCCTGCAAGCAGACCCGTTCCTGGAGCAGGTGGTCTCTCGCACCATTGAGGCAGGCGCACGCTTCAGCGGTGCCGACAAGACGACGCTGTCCGCATCCGTTTACCGAACCGTCAACCGCGACGACATCCTGTTCCTGCGTGCCGGGGCAACCCAGCTAGGCTATTTCGACAATTTCGAACGCACTCGGCACCGGGGCATCGACCTGTCGGCGCGGCGCGAATTCGGCCAGCTTGGCATCCGCCTGGGCTACAGCTACCTGGATGCGACTTACGACGCCAGCGGTAGCCTGTTCGCCGGAGAACGTACCGTTCAGGTAACTCCCGGGACCCGCATCGCCGGGCTGCCGCGTCACACCATGAAGCTGGGGCTGGACTGGAGGCCCGTTGCGCAATGGATGGTCGGCGCCGATCTGGTTGCAGTGTCGAGCCTGGTTACCCAGGGTAACGAAGACGGCCTGCTCGAAAATCCCGAGGACGACGAGCCACTCAATACCGGCAACGCCAGCGTTGCCGGCCACGCCCTCCTGAGCTTGCGCGCCACGTATAAGCCAACCAGGCAATTGGCGTTTTATGTGCGCATCAATAACGCGTTGAACCGGAACTATGAAACCTATGGTGTGCTGGCCGAGAACATGTTCCCAGGTGGGCAACTAGTGCAGCCCGCCCTGGGCACGGAGGAGGCGCAGGACGCACGTTTTGTTGCCCCCGGAGCACCGCGCTCGATCCTGGTCGGTATGAACTATCAATTTTAGGTTCAGTTGGATGCGATGATGCCGCAGCGCAGCGCAAGATGGACCAGGGCTGCGGAAGTCGACACGTCCAGCTTTACCTTGACCCGCGTCTGGATATTCGCGGCGGTCTTCTGGCTGATGTTTAACAGCTGTGCGCAATCGGCCGGGGATTTGCCTCCCGCCAGCAGACGAAACACTTCGAACTCACGCCCGCTCAGCGATTCGATGCGCCGCGTGTCGTTGTCGACGCCGGCATGCAGGAGGTGCCGCGACAGGTCGCTGCTTAAAAAGCGCTGGCCACCGTGCACGGCGCGCACCGCGGCCACCAGGTCATCGGGCGCCGCCTGCTTGCTGACGAAGCCGCGGGCACCTGCGTCGAGCGTACGCCGCACCAGGTGCGCGGAGTCGTACATGCTGAAAACCAGCACTTTGGCCTTGTTGTCGCGCGCCAGGATCCGGTGCAGCAGTTCCAGTCCGCCTGTGCCGGGCAGCGACAGGTCGGTAACGCACAAATCGACTGGCTGCCGGACGAACGCGGCATAGGCTTGCTCGGCGCTACCGGCTTCGGCGATGGCAATGTCGCCGTCCTGTTCCAGCAGGCGCCGGTAGCCGGACCGCACAACCGGATGGTCATCGACCAGCAGCACCGCGATCATGCTCGGGCCCCTGGAATCGGCAGCATTGCCTCGATGCGTACCCCTTGTCCCGGAGCGCTGCCGATCCGCAGCCTGCCCTGCAGGTTCGCCACGCGCTCACGCATCCCAATCAGGCCGAAGCCCGCCGGAGTGACGCCCTCGACAGCCATACCGCAGCCATCGTCCTCGATGCTCAGCCTCAGCTGTTCGCCGCAGTGGCCGCGGCGCAGTTCCACCGTGACATGGGTGGCTTGCGCGTGGCGTGCGACATTCGTCAAGCCCTCCTGGACCAGCCGGAACAGGGTGATGCAGGTGAGGTCATCGAGGTCTTCGGGAACGGCGAAGGGGCAAAATCCGCAGCTGACTCCGGTTTGCTCTTCCCAATGTTCACACAGCTCCTGCAGGGCAGGTACCAGCCCCAAGCTGTCGAGCGTCATTGGGCGCAGGCGGCGCAGCATCGTTTTTACAAGCTTGTACAGCGCTTCCGACGTTGCACCAATGCGCTGTGCGCTGGCCGTTATGCCGGCGTTGTCACCGGCCCGGGCATGCAGGATATATGTTGCGTCGGCCCGAATTGCGGTGCAGTTCTGGCCGAACTCATCGTGCAACTCGCGCGCGAGCGCCCGGCGTTCATTCTCCTGCACCATGAGCAACTGGCGAGCAAGGTCACGGTTGCCCGCAAGGAGAGCTTCGACCTGCTTCTGTGCGGCCACCCGTTCCCGGATCTCTCGCTGCGCCTGCCTGGCCCGGCGCCATGAAAACCACATCAAGCCGGATAACAGCACCATGAGTGTCACGGGCAATTCATCGACCTGCCACGATTCGTGCCGCAGCTCCCACTGGCTCAGGCGTTCTGACAGCTCAACTTGGATGGCGAAGAGAAAGACAGCAACCGTTACGACAGTAACGACCGCCAGATCAGCGGCAACACTGCGCCACCAGGTGAGTGAGCCTGCGTCGAGGGGCGTGTGAACAGAATCTTGATCCATCGATATTTTCGATATCAAGCATGAGCGATCGAAGCTGCATTCATCAGGTCAGACCAAATGGTGCGTCAGAACCTATGCGGCCATTCTGCAGCACTTTGTTTAATGTAGTATTTTGTTGTGTGTTTGTCCATCGGAAAGCGATGGCTGGGGAGAACGCCCGAAGGTCCCTTGCTCTCAGTAGCTAACTTACTGGTCAGCGTGGCGCCTCAAGGGCGCGGCCTCACAGAGTGGCTCAGCCATTATTGGACCCAGGCGATGCATGCGCCGTTGTCGAGGGCATTTGTAGCGCCAGTTGCCGAGCGCGTGCCATTAGTGAGAACACTGCGAATCCACTGCGAAGTTTTCCAAGACACTGCGAAGTATTTTGAGAACCTACAGCCGCAATGTAGGAACTTGGAATAGCCTGCAGTGAATCACCTTTTCGGGGCTACCGAAACTCACTACAACGCGTATTTCATCCACGGTCATGAGATCGATTTTATGTGGCCGGACGACGTTGACTTCATCCCAAGTGAACGCGACTTCGGCAACCTCCGTATGGGTTTTAGATGCGTTCAGTTCACGATCCATTCCTGCCGGTCGAGCACGCATAGACCCTACGTTAGCCTGCGTGCTCAACGGTATACAGTACTAACTGCGCTTGAAAATTACCCAAGATCTACCCATCGTGCGGTCGGAACAACGACGTCCCTGTCGGATAGTTTTACAGTTGAATCTAGAAGATCCAGTCAGCCAGATATAGCTTGTTGATATAACAGTTTTTTTTTGTTAGGCGTACATTTTGCTTGATCGGCTTTGAGCGTTTGCTTCGGTGAGGTCCGCTCGCCGGTGTTAAAACGTGAAAATGGGGGAATCAATGAAACCGAGATCTCTGCGCAAATATTTGGCAGCGGCCAGTCTTATGGCCTGCTCTGTCGCGTCACAAGCAGGAGTCGTGTTCAGCGACAACTTCGATGCCTCGGCGGGGGGGCTGAATGTTGTGCCGACAGGCTGGACTGTGATCGACGGTACAGTGGACGTAGTGTCAGGTGGGTTCTGCGTGGCCGGCCTGTGTGTCGATCTTGACGGGTCAACCGGGGACGCCGGAATTCTCTCACGCAGTTTCGCGCTACTTGGCGGGGTCGACTATCTCCTTAGCTTCGATTTGTCAGGTAGCAGGCGCGGTCGTACCGACGACGTCCTTATTACGTTCGGGACTTCTACGCGCTTCTTCGATGACCTGGCCGGAAGTTCTCCCTACACGGGATACTCGCTTAGTTTCACGCCGGGCAGTGATGGGGTCTATTCAATTTCGTTTGCGAACGCCGGGGGCGACAACGTTGGCGCAGTATTGGACAACGTCGTCATCACTTCGCTTGACGGCCCACCGACCGAGGTTCCCGAGCCCCACAGTGCCGCGCTGGCTGCACTGGGACTTGCCGCCTTAAGCTTCACACGCCGCAACAAAATTTAGTTGAACGGCTTGGCTTGGTTGAGCGAACCCGCCCCCGTGGCGGGGCGTTGGTGTGATACAGCCTGTATGAGCCTGATAATGCGCGTAAGTGCAGCGGCATCAAGATGTGCTCAGCGCCAAGAACGGTCGAAAAAATAGGATCGACCGCGTTCAGCTTTGGATGAATGGGCCTTGCGACATCACCCTGGATACAAGTCCGCTTTTGGCCGATTGCGGAACTTGGGTAGCGTCTGCTACCGACCCGAAGCAGACGGTCGCCACTTAACTTAAATAACGATGAAATCAGGGTAGATTTGGAGACTTTCGTATTGCGTGGAATTGTCGTGCAGGCGCAGTCGGAGCCCGTCCTGAAGCCTGATTTCCATGGCTTGCGGGTTGATCACGGCGTAAGTATCGACCGTCGCATTCAAGAGTTTCTGGAAGGCGCTAGTAGTCCAGTTTCTCTCCTCATCCCACGTGGCAACTAGCTCCTCACCCTGGAATACCTCTACCAAGCTTTGAACGCAGATTCTCGTTCCTGAACCGACAAGAAATTGGACGTCGTAGCGCCCGAGACAGATCTGCTGTATCTCTGACCCGACAATACCATCCAACTTCAGATCTTCTGGAAAGCCGTGCATTCGATTCCCTAATTTGCTAACAGCTAGTTGCCAACGTCCGCTCCTGGCCGATAGCAGACGGTCGGTATGGCTCAGTGTATGAGCTTGTTGCCACGAGCAAGCAACGGTTTATTAGGCGTCCTAAGACGAATGGCCAAGAAACTAGACCCAGCGCGTAAAAGAGGTTTGGTTCGCAGTAGCGCTACGCAGTTGAAGTGAGGTACCCTGATTTTTTCGGACACTCCTGTTTGGTAAACTTCACCGATGGGAGAATTTA
>NZ_JBHSMS010000063.1:0-60858 GCF_042656795.1 Massilia jejuensis
ACCAAGGGACAGTTGCACCGGCATCTGTTACCTGTGCTTGACCCCCACGTTCTGCTGGTAACGGACGGGCATCGGGCGTACCGGAGCTTTGCGCGCGAAGCAGGCATCTCGCACCAGTATGTGAACCTGCGCCTGGGCGAGCGGGTGCGCGGCGCCGTCCATGTGCAAAACGTGAATGCCTATCACCGCCGATTCAGGCAATGGCTGGCACGCTTCCATGGCGTAGCCTCACGCTACTTGCCGAATTACCTGGGCTGGCGCCGGGCGCTCGATGGCGAGCGCATTGCGTCACCGGAGCGCTTCCTGCGAGCGGCAATGGGACTCGTCCACACGTAACGGTGACAGCGCCAAAAAAAATCCCCCCGCGGTGTTCGCGGGGGGATTTCCGGTGGCCTGCCGTCGCCGGCCAGCCGTGCGCGCGGCCGATTGCCCGGCCGGGCGCCCTGGGCAAGCTTCAGTCCTTGCGGTAACGCAGGTCGTAGCGGTCCAGTTCCATGACCTTGGTCCATGCCTTCACGAAGTCGTCCACGAAATGGGCGGCGCCGTCACGGGCGGCATAGACTTCCGACAGCGCGCGCAGCTGCGCGTTGCTGCCGAAGATCAGGTCGGCCAGGGTCGCGGTCCAGCGGCGCTCGCCGGTGCTGCGGTCGGTGCCCTCGAACAGGTGGGCGCTGCCGTCCACGCGCTTCCATGCAGTGCGCATATCGAGCAGGTTGACGAAGAAGTCCGGCGTGAGCGCGCCGATCCTGGTGGTAAACACGCCATGCTGCTCGTTGCCGCTGGTCGCGCCCAGGGCGCGCATGCCGCCCACCAGGGCCGTCATTTCCGGCGCCGTCAGCATCAGCAGGTTCGCCTTGTCGATCATCGCGTTGGCCACGTTGCCCACGCCCCGCGTGTGGATATAGTTGCGGAAACCGTCGACCGCGGGTTCGAGCACCTCGAAGGAGTTGACATCGGTCTGCTCGCGCGAGGCGTCCATGCGGCCGGGCCGGAACGGCACCCGGATCTCGTGTCCGGCCGCTTGCGCCGCCGCTTCCACGGCGGCGCAGCCGCCCAGCACGATCAGGTCGGCCAGCGACACCTGCTTGCCGCCGGCGGCGGTGGCGTTGAATTGCTGGCGGATCGTGTCGAGCTCGGCCAGCACGCGCGCCAGCTCGGCCGGATCGTTCGCTTCCCAGTCCTTCTGCGGCGCCAGGCGGATGCGGGCGCCGTTGGCGCCGCCGCGCATGTCGCTGCCGCGGAACGTGGACGCCGAGGCCCACGCCGTCTTCACCAGTTCCTGCACCGACAGGCCCGAGGACAGCACCCTTGCCTTCAGGGCGGCAATGTCCTGCTCGTCCACCAGTGGGTGGTCGGCTGCGGGGATCGGGTCCTGCCACAGCAGCTCCTCCTGGGGTACCAGCGGGCCCAGGTAGCGCTGTTTCGGTCCCATGTCGCGGTGGGTCAGCTTGAACCAGGCGCGCGCGAAGGCGTCGGCGAACGCGTCCGGGTCGGCCAGGAAGCGGCGCGCGATCTTTTCGTAGGCCGGATCGAAGCGCAGCGCCAGGTCGGCCGTGGTCATCATCGGCTGGTGCAGCTTGCCCGGGATGTGGGCATCGGGCACGTTGCGTCCGGCGTCGCCCACGGGCTTCCACTGGTGCGCGCCGGCCGGGCTGGTCGTCAGTTCCCATTCGAAGCCGAACAGGGTTTCCAGGTAGCTCATGTCCCAGGTCGTCGGCGTCGCCGTCCACGCCCCTTCGAGTCCGCTGGTGATGGCATGCGCGCCGATGCCGCTTTCGTAGCTGCTCTTCCAGCCCAGGCCCAGCTCCTCGATATTGGCGCCTTCGGGATCGGCATTCAGGTGGTGCGCGGGGCCGGCGCCGTGGCATTTGCCGAACGTATGGCCGCCGGCGACCAGCGCCACGGTTTCCTCGTCGTCCATGGCCATGCGGCCGAAGGTGTCGCGGATGTCGCGTGCCGAACCGAGCGGGTCGGGCTTGCCGTTCGGACCTTCCGGATTCACGTAGATCAGGCCCATCTGCACGGCGGCGAGCGGCTTGGCCAGCTCGCGCTCGCCACTGTAGCGCTCGTCGCCCAGCCAGGTCGATTCCGGACCCCAGTCGATCGGCAGCGGTTCCCAGATGTCCTCGCGTCCGCCGCCGAAGCCGAAGGTCTTGAAGCCCATCGATTCGAGCGCCACGTTGCCGGCCAGGATCATCAGGTCGGCCCACGAAAGCTGCTTGCCATACTTCTGCTTGATCGGCCAGAGCAGCCGGCGCGCCTTGTCCAGGTTGCCGTTGTCGGGCCAGCTGTTGAGCGGCGCGAAGCGCTGTTCGCCCGAGCGTGCCCCGCCACGGCCGTCGAAGATGCGGTAGGTACCCGCCGAATGCCACGCCATGCGGATGAAGAAGGGGCCGTAGTGGCCGTAGTCGGCGGGCCACCAGTCCTGCGAGTCGGTCATCAGGGCGTGCAGGTCGGCGATGACGGCATCGAGGTCGAGCGCCTGGAATTCCTTGCGGTAGTCGAAGTCCTCCAGCATCGGGTCGCCCAGCTTGGCATGCTGGTGCAGCACGCTCAGGTTCAGCTGGTCCGGCCACCAATGGGCGTTCGTGCGCGTCTGTTTCTGCTTCCTGTCATGCCCCATGGGACACTTGATTTCCGTTTCGGCCGTATTCACATCCATTTCCTTGTCGTTCATGCTGCGCTCTCCTGGGCTGTAGACCGGATGGGCAGGCTGCCCGACTCGCCGGCTGGCGCGAGATCCGATCCGATATCGATAGCATAAAACAATGACGTAACACTTTCCAATTGTTTTTATATATTAATCGAATAGGAAACCGATAGCCCGATCCCGCCAGCGGGTGTCGCACAGCCATCGTCAACAGTTGGCAACAACAGCTGGGGTCAAGTCTGACATTCGGACGCGTGCTCTGCCGTACCGGCACGGACGGAACACGTTCCGGCCTCATGCGGCCCGCATCGCCGGCCCGCCGGCCGATCGCGCAAGCCGCCGTCCTACCGGCCCGTCTCGGTGGACGCCGGCGGCGTCTCCTGCTCGGCGAGCGGCAGGTCGACCCGGAACACGGTCCCCGCCCCCTGCCTGGTTTCAAAACTGATCTGTCCGCCATGCTCCTCGACCAGGCTGCGGGTAATCGACAGCCCCAGTCCGGTACCGCCCTTCTGGCGCGTGTCGGCCCCGTCGGCCTGGGCGAAGCGCTGGAAGACGCGCGGCTGGAAGGCTTCCGGGATGCCCGGACCCTGGTCGCGCACCGACAGACGCGCGGCCCCTTCGTGCCTGCACAGCGCCAGCGTCACCGTCGCGCCGCGGTGCGAGAATTTGATCGCGTTCGACAGCAGATTGGTCAGCACCTGCACCAGGCGGTCGTGATCGATCGCGGCCGACAGCGCACGCGCGCCGTCTTCGCAGTCCAGCGCCAGCCGCACGCCCATCTGGGCGGCGTAGGCCTGCATCGCGTCGATCGCATGTTCGGCCACCGGCAGCAGCGGCTGGGGGCGGCGCTCGAACTGCATGCTGCCGGCCTCGATCTTCTGGATATCGAGCACGTCGTTCACCAGGCGCACCAGGCGCTCGCAGCTCTGGTGCGCGATCTCGACCAGGCCGGCTACGTCCGGCGGCAAGGTGCCGGCGATGCCGTCGGCCAGCATCGACAGCGAAGCGCGGATCGAGGTCAGGGGCGTGCGCAGTTCGTGCGAGACGGTGGCGACGAATTCGCTTTTCAGGCGGTCGACTTTCCTGCGCTCGGAAATATCGTGCAGGAAGACGGCGAAGAAGCTGCCACCCAGGCCCGCGGCCAGGCCCGCCGTCATCTCGATCGGGAATTCGACGCCCTGGCGGTTGATGACGATGCGCTCGACGCGGCGCTCGAGCAAGGGGCTGTGGCCGGTCGTGCGCACCATGTCGATGGCCTTGTAGGTGCTCGGGCGGAAGCGCTCGGGCACGATCAGTTCCGACATCGGCCAGCCCAGCACCTCGGAACGCTTCCAGCCGAACATGCGCTCGGCGGCGCTGTTCCAGTCGGTGACCAGGCCGCGCATGTCGACGCCGATGAAGGCGTCCTGGGCCGCCTCGACGATGGCGCCGATGCGCTGTTCGCTCGCCTGCACCGCGACCAGGGCGCGTTCGAGCTCCGCGGTGCGCGCCTCGACCCGCGCTTCGAGCGTGGCATTCACGCCGCGCAGTTCGTGGCGGCGCTGGCGCAGGTCGGTCAGCAGCGCATTCAGGGTGGCCGACAGCGTCTCGACCTCGACATAGCTGCCCGCGCCCGAGGCAAGCTGCCGGTTTTCGCCGCCGCGAATGCGTTCGGCCTCCTTCACCAGCCGTCCGAGCGGACGCGTGATGTAGCGCGCCAGGACCACGCCGACGAGCGAGAACAGCAGCGCCAGGCCGATGCCGCTCCAGAGCGCGCGCTGGCGCAGCGCCCGGGCCGGCGCGTAGGCGTCGGCTTCGGCCTGGCGCACCAGCACGGTCCAGCCCAGGCCCGGATAGGCGTCGAAGCCGCGGCTGCGGCTGAAGCCGACCAGGTAGGAGGCGCCGTCGGGCCAGCGCTCGACCAGGTAGCCGGCGTCCTGGCGCTGGGCCGCGCGCAGGCTGGGCAGGTCGAGCTTCTTGCCTTGCAGCGAGGCGGGACCGAGCAGCACGTCGCCCTCGCTCCCGACGATCAGCGCCTCGATCCTGCCGCGCGCGGCGACCTGGGCAATCACCGAGCGTTCGACCGAGCGCGCCCACTGCCAGGACAGGTGCACGCCGAGCACCCCGAGCGTCTTGCCCGCGCCATCCTTGTAGGGGAAGGCGACATCGACGAAGCGCAGCGGCTCGTTGTCCGGGGCGGGCAGCAGCTTGGCCAGCAGTACCGCCTCGTGCACGTCACCCACGTTGATGCCCTTGAGCGCGTTGCGGAACCACGGCCGCTGCGAGACATCCGCGCTTTCGAGCAAGCCGCGTCCGGCAACCTGCACCCGGCCGTCGACATCGGCCATGCCGATCCAGTCGTAGTAGCCATAGGATTGCTGGATGCTGTCGAGGACGGCGCGGCGCTGCGCGAGGCTGCCGCCCGTCGGACCGAGGTCGCGCCGCTGCGCCAGCAGTTTGACTTCACGGTAGCGTTCGTACATGCCGCGGTCGAGCTTGTCGGCCGTCTGCAGGGCCAGTTCGCGCAGGCCGTGGCCGATGCCGGTTTCGACCTGGCCGGTGGCGGCGACGTCGACCACCTCGACCATCAGCACGGTAAGGAAGATCGACAGCAGGGAAAAGGCCAGCGCCAGCCAGCTGCCGAGGCCGCGCCGGGCCGGCTTGCGCGCGGGCGCGGCCTCGCCCGCGTCGGCAGCGGGCGGGGTGGGAAGGGAGTTCGGGGAGCGATTCATTGGAAGCAAGTGATTTTCCTATAGCGCAAGAGTAACATGCGGCCACCCTTGCCGGGAATGCCGCGCCCTCCGGACGCACGGCCGCGGCCGATTTCTCTTATACTTATCGGTTATATCCACCGCAACAGAACAGAGCATGTCCAATCACCCCACGCCCGCTCCCTTGCTCGACTACGTCACATCCTGCGCGTTGCCCACGCCCTGGGCCCAGTTCACGCTGCATGCGTTCGTCGAGCATGCAACGGGCAAGGAGCACCTGGTCATGGCCCTGGGCGACATCGGCAACGGCGAGCCGGTGCTGGCGCGCGTGCACTCGGAATGCCTGACCGGCGACGTCCTGTTCTCGCAGCGCTGCGACTGCGGCGCCCAGCTCGAAGGCGCCCTGAAGCGCATCGCCGCCGAGGGCCGCGGCGCGCTGCTGTACCTGCGCCAGGAAGGGCGCGGCATCGGGCTGATCAACAAGATGCGCGCCTACCGCCTGCAGGAAGCCGGCGTCGATACGGTCGAGGCGAACCTGCAGCTGGGCTTTCATGCCGACGCCCGTAACTATGAACTGTGCCTGCCGATGCTGGAACAGTTCGGCATCAGGCAGGTCAAGCTGATGACCAACAATCCGCGCAAGATCGACGCCCTCACGCGCCTCGGGATCGAGGTGACCGAACGGGTGCCGCTCCTGGTCAACCGCAACGCCTTCAATAACAGCTATCTCGACACCAAGCAGGCCAAGCTGGGCCACATGATGGGCACGCCCGTCGCCGCGGTGGCCGAAGATGGCCAACTGTAACGTCCTGCAGACAGCCTGCTAGGGTGGCAAGATAGCAGTCATGACTGCCATCGCGGCCTTGCCGCATGTTCGCCACCGATGAAATTTGTCGCCAGCCTATTGCTTGCTTGCTGCCTGGGCGCGGCCGTGGCCGCCCCCGCCGGCGACCGCGCCGGCGCGCGCGCCGCGCCGCAGAGCGGCAAGGACCCGGTGCCGCCGGCCCTGCCTCCGGCGCCGCCTGGCGCCACGCCGCCGGCGCCCGGCCCCGGCGAAATCGATACCACGACCGCCCTGCCGCCGCCCTCCTCGGCCGCGCAGCAGCTCTATTCGTCGGCCCAGGCCGACCTGCTGCAGATCCGCATGCTGCTGAAAAACGGCCGCACCCAGTCGACCGTGGGCTCGGGCTTCCTGGTCGGCACCAGCAACCTGGTACTGACCAACTACCACGTGGTCTCGCAGATGGCGCTCGACCCGGACGTGTATGCCGGCGAATACGTCGACACCGACGGCAGGCGCGGCCCGGTCGAACTGCTGGCGGTCGATGTGCTGCACGACCTGGCGGTACTGCGCGTGAACCGCAACGGCAGCGGCTTTTTCATCGTGCCGGAAAAGCCGGTGAAACTGACCCAGGGACAAGACCTGTACTCGCTCGGCAATCCGCTCGACCTGGGCTTCGCCATTTCGGAAGGCGCGTACAACGGCGTGGTCAGCCGCAGCTTCTACGACCAGCTCATCTTCAGCGGCCCGATCAACGCGGGCATGAGCGGCGGGCCGAGCGTGACGGCCGGCGGCACCGTCGCCGGGATCAATGTTTCTAAAAGGCGAGACGGCGAGGCGGTCAGCTTCCTGGTCCCGGTGAAATACGCGCAGGAATTGCTGCGCCGGGTCGCCCTGCAGCGCGCGACGCCGCGGGACTTCAACCCCCTGATTGCCGAACAACTGTTGGCACACCAGCGCGCGATGGTTGCCCGCCTGCTCGACACGCCGCTGGCGATCAAGAACATGGGACCGTATCTGGTGCCGGTGCGCGAGTCGGGCCAGGTGCGCTGCTGGGGCCGCTCGAACTTCATGGCAGAAGCCACCTTCAGCTCCGATACGCTCAACTGCGCGATGGAGTCCGCCATCTACGTGTCCGACACCCAGCAGACCGGCAAGGTGTCGATGACCCATACCTATCTGCGCTCGGCCGACCTGCATCCGCTGCGCTTCGCGGCGCTGGCGAGCAGCCAGTTCGGCGTCGACCGGCTCGGCACCACCCGCGACGCGCGCCTCACCGGGCCGCTATGCAGCGAGCGCTTCGTGCACGCGAATACCCTGCCGCTGCGCGCCGTGACCTGCGTACGTGCCTACCGTAAATTTCCCGGGCTATATAACTTCACGCTACTCACGGCCAGCACGGACAATGCGCAGGCCAGCCTGCAAAGCCGGCTCGACGTGTCGGGCGTGTCCTACGACAACGGCATGCGCGTCGCGCGCGCCTTCCTGAACGCGCTCGGGCGTAGCGGGAAGTTATGAGGGAGCTCGCATGAAGGCCGGCGCATGAAGGGTCCGTGGTTCATCGAAACCCTGGCGCGTAACGGCGACGTGCTGCACCGGCACCGGGTCGACGGGCTGCCGATCCGCATCGGGCGCGGCTACGAGAACGATTACATTCTCGACGACCCCTATGCCGCGCCGCGCCACGCGCTGGTGGAAGCGGGCGCGGACGGCGCCCTGCTGCTGCGCGACCTCGGCACCCGCAACGGCGTGGTGCACGCGGGCAAGCGCAGCGCCTCGCTTGCGCTGACGGGCGACACCGTCGTGCGCCTTGGCCATACGACGCTGCGCATTCGCGCCGCCGACTTCCCGGTCCCCGGCGAACTGGTCGACCGCACCATGCACGGCTGGGAAGGCGCCCTGCCCGGCCTGGCCGGCGCCCTGCTGGTGGGCCTGGTCGCCCTGTTCACGATGTGGCTGGCCGATACCCAGGCCTTCCGCCCCTTCCGCTACCTGCTGGCGCTGGCCTACGGCCTCGGCGCAGGGCTGGTCTGGAGTGGCCTGTGGGCCCTGGGCAACCGCCTGTTCGGGCGCCATGCACGGCTCGGGCGCCACCTGTTTATTTTCGGCTGCGGCATCGCGGCCCTGATGCTGTTTCGGCTCGCCTCTTCCGCGGTCGGCTACGCCTGGTCGATCGAAGTATTCACCCGCTATGGCTCGCATGTGGCGATCCTGCTGGTGGCCGGCATGGTCTATTTTCACCTGGCCACCGTCAAGCCCGGGCCGCGCCGGCGCTACGCCATCATCTGCGCCGCCCTGTCCGTGCTCGGCTCGGGACTGGTGCTGATCAGCAATGAACAGCGCAACGGGCGCCTGGCCGACGAACTCTACATGTCGGTCCTGCTGCCGCCCGCCATGCGCGCGACGCCGGACGACAGCGTGGACGAATTCATGGCCGATGTGGCGGCCATGAAGGAAAAGCTCGACCGTGAACGGCGGGATGGGGAGCGTGCCGCCGGCAAGTGAGAACGCAGGACCGACCCGGCGAGCGCCGCGGCGCCGGTCGGCCGGTCGCGCAGGCATCGTGCATACAGGCCTCGCCGTGAACCGCGCGTGCGTCAGCGCCCGCGGCAGGCGAATCCATATTCGGTCACGCTGCAGCCCCGCTTGACGCATTGCTCCGCGTGATAGCCACGTTCCCTGCATGCCCGCAGGGTTGCCGCCAATGTGGTGCCGCGTCCGGACGACCGTTCCGCCGGCATGGCCGGTGCGCGTGCGGGCGTACCGGCCGACTCGCCCCTGCTCCTTGTCGTCGCCGGCGCGGCTGGCGCGCCGGACTGCTCGCGCGCCAGCCGCGCCGGCCGCTTCGGCGAAGGGGTAGCGGGCGCGCGTTGCGCGACCGGTGCCGGCTTGCGCGCGCCCTGGCGCTCGGCCCGCCCCGCCGCCGCCTTCGGGGGGCTCGGCCGGGGCGTGGCGGCGGGCGTCGGCTCGCGTTCCAGCATCACCAGCGGTGGCACGCCGGGCGCAGAAGGCGCCGGCGGCGCGCCGGGCGCCACGCCCAGGCCGGCGCCGGGGCGCTCCGCAGCCTCCTTGGGAGCAGGCGCTGGCGCCTGGATGGGTTGCGCGGCCTGCGGTCTTTCTCGCGCCGCACCGGCGACGAGCGCGAGCGTCCCGGCGTCCTTGCGCTCCTGGTAGGCCCAGCGGCCGCCCTGGATGAGCAGCGCGCCCAGCAGCAGGGAGGCGGCCCCGAGGAGATAGCGCCGCCTGGACCGGGTCAGCCCGGTTGGAACAGGCGTAAACGGATCGGCTTCGCGCGGCGGCGCCGCGGGTGGTGTGAAGTCGAACAGCGGATCTTGCCGCGCAGCCACCCTGGGCGTCGGGTTCAGGTTCAGATTCGGGCTCGAATTCAGGTTCAGATCCGGGTTCGGTCTCGAATTCAGGTTCAGATTCGGGCTCGGGTTCAGGTTCAGATTCGTGCTCGGGTTCAGATTCGGGCTCGGGTTCGGGCTCGGGCTCAGACGCGGGGTCGGGCTCGGATTCAGGCTCGGGCTCGGACTCGGGTTCAAGTTCGGGCTCGGGCCCAGGTTCAGGTTCAGGTTCAGGTTCAGGCTTGGGCTCGGACTCGGGTGCAGGCTTGGGCTCGGACTCGGGTGCGGGCTCGGGCTCGGGCTCGGGACAGGCGTGGCCTCGGCCGGGGGAATGGCAGCCGGCGCGGGCTCGGCTGGAGGATCGGCAAGTCCGTGCCGCACCTCGGCCGGCGCAATGGCGGGCGCGTGCTGCTGCCCGGGAGCGACGAACTGCGCCTCCAGGGTGGCGATTTCCTCGAAGATGTCGTGCAGGTCCAGCGCCGTGGGGGGCGGGTCAGGCTGCTGCGGCGTCGGTATCGGCGGCTCTTCCACAGGTTTTTGCCGCCACACGCCGAGGGCGGAGCGGGGCCTGGCCGCCTGCGCCTTCCCTGCGGGTGCGCGGTCTTGCACCGCTTTGTCTGCGCTCGAAAGTCCGGATGGTTTAACAGGCGTAAGAGATAAGGTCGCGCTTTGGCCGATGTCTTCAAGCAATTGCGTTTTCATGATGTGCTACCCACTCCGCGGTTCCGAGGGTAGAGCTTAGCGCCTTTTGCACATTGTGTCGGTCCGGTTTGCAAGAAGATGTAAGCGGGCACCTTCGCCCGCCTTGCCCCCTGACATGCGCGGGCCGTCGCACACGATGCGCGCGGTAGCGGAGAATCAGCCGGCCGGACTGGCTCCCCGCTCCATTCATCGTGTCGGCGCGGCCTCGCGCCCGGCCTCAGGCGCCGCTCTACGCGCCCTTGCCTGGCTGGGAACCGGCCGGCGTGCCAACCGGCCGCTGGGCGCTGCTGCCCTGGCTGGAACCGGAACCGGCGCCGGCGCTCTGCATGCTGGCGCCTGCCTCGCCGTTGCCCTGCGCGCGGTCATGGCCATTGCCGGTCTTGAACGGATCGACGAAGCGCTGCAGCGTGTCCTGGCCCTGGCGCAGGCCGCGCTGGGTTTCTTCGGTGGCAGTGCGGGCTACCTCGTCGGCCAGCTGGCGTGCGGTGCGGGTGGTGGTTTGCACGTGCTGTTCGGTCACGCGGGCCAGCTCGACCTGGGCGTCGGCAGCCACGCGCGAAATGTGCTGCTGGTAGGCGCGCAGTTTCTCGGTGGCGGGCTGGGCGCGCGACGCGGCGGCGCTCAGCACTTCGGTCTGGCGGTCGGCGGTCAGGATCTGCTGGCCCGCCAGTGCGGTTTCCTCGAGCATGGTCTGGACCAGCTGGATGTTCAGGTCGCACATCTGCTGGAAGGATTGGAACAGCGATTTCGACATGTCGTTCAAGAAGGCGGTCTGTGCGTCCAGGTGGGTACGCACTGCTGGAGTGACTGATTGGGAAAATGGATACATGCTTGCCTCATTCATGGGTAATGGTTATTGGAGTAATGCGTGGAGTAGTCTGGCGACCGGCCCCGGGGGCCGCGCCGACGGTCCGCCGGAAGCCGTCATGTCCGTCACGAACTGGCGTCTTCCGCACGAAGCATCAAGGCTAGGGCAGCACGCTGCCCTGCGTTTGCGCTAAATCAAAAGTGTGCGGGCACGCCGACGCGCCGGCGATGCGGACCGGGTACGACAACGGCCCCTTCACCGGCAGGCGAAGGGGCCGTCGCGCAGGCGGCGCCTGCGTGCGATCAGCCGGCGTTACGCTCGACCCAGCCGGCGAAGGTGTCGACGAAGGTTTGCAGGAAGCCACGCAGCGACTCGTCGGTGAGGCGGTCGCCGTCGAACTTGTCGGCGATGCCGCCGAGATAGGCTTCCGGCGCCGGCATGGCCGGCATGTTCAGGAAAGGCAGCATCTGGCGCAGGTGGTGGTTGGCGCCGAAGCCGCCCAGCGCACCCGGCGACTGGCTGACGATGGCGCAGGGCTTGCCGGTCCAGGCCGCCTTGCCGTAGGGCCGCGAGCCGACGTCGATCGCGTTCTTCAGCGCGCCCGGCACCGAGCGGTTGTATTCCGGCGTGATGAAGAGGATGCCGTCGGCGGCGCGGATGCGTTCGCGAAAGGCGGCATAGGCCGGCGGCGGCGTGGCGGTGTCGATGTCCGGGTCGTAGATCGGCAGGTCGCGGATCTCGACGATGTCCATGTCGAGCTTGCCTTCAGCCAGCTGGCTCATCACCTTGGCCAGCTTGCCGCTGTACGAATCCTTGCGCAGGCTGCCCACCACGATCGCGATTTTTTTCGATGCCATGCGATTCCCTCTTTTTTGTTTGCAAGGTTCTGATAGTAACGATTTCAATGCAAGCCGCGCGCGCGGCTCGGCCCGCGGCTCAGATGCGTCCGCGCCGGAATGCCGCCAGAAATTTCCTGGCCTGCGCCGCACTCAGCACCTGCACCGGGTCGCCATGCCAGGCGAACAGGAAAGGTTCGCCGCCGAGCCGGTCGGTCAGCTTGGCGTTGAGCAGGAAACGGGTGCCGGGCGGATAGCGGTCCGGGTCGCTCAGGGCGCGTGCGCAGCGCACCTGCATCGTGGGCGCGAAGGCCTGGCCCGGCATCGGGTGGATGCGCAGGCGGCCCGTGCGCGCGTCGGGCACCGAGTGCACCGCCACTTCGCGGTAGGCCCAGGTATCGCGCGCCATCCCTAAGCCTTGGCCAGCGGCGCGTTCGCGCGCACCACCGGCGCCTCGCGGATCGGCAGGTTGACCAGGGCCGCGGCCAGCGCCAGGGCGATATCGGCGTACCACATCCAGCTGTAGTCGCCGAAGCGCACGAACGCCAGGCCGCCCAGCCAGGCGCCGAAGAAGCCGCCGATCTGGTGCGACAGCAAGGTCAGGCCGAACAGCGTGGCCAGGTAGCGCGTGCCGAACAGCTTGCCGACCAGCCCGGCCGTGGGCGGCACCGTGGCCAGCCAGGTAAAGCCGAGCGCGGCGGCGAGGATATAGAAGGTCATGGCCGTTTTCGGCGCCAGCAGGTAGAGCGCGATGATCACCGCGCGGCTCAAGTACATCAGGGCCAGCAGGTTTTTCATCCGGTAGCGTGTCGACAGCGCGCCGGCCGTCAAGCTGCCCGCGATATTGAACAGGCCGATCAGCCCGAGCGCGGTGCCGGCCACGCCGACCGGCAGGCCGCACAGCGCCACCTCCCCCGGCAGGTGGGTGACGAGAAAGGCGATGTGGAAGCCGCAGGTGAAAAAGCCCGCGTGCAGGCACAGGTAGCTGCGGTCGCGCAGGGCTTCGCGCAGCTGCTGGGTCAGGCCGATGCCGGGCAAGGGAGCGGCGCCGGCCGCGGCGACGGTTTGCTGCGCGGCCGGGCCGGGGGGCCGGCGGCGGCCGCGCATGAGCCAGGCCAGCGGAATGGTCAGCAAGGTGGTGGCGGCCATCGTGAACATGGCGACGATCCAGCCGGGGCCGGCAATCAGGAATTGCATCAGCGGCGAAAAGACGAACTGGCCGAAGGAGCCGCCGGCGTTGATGAAGCCCGAGGCAAACGGCCGGCGCGCGGGCGGCAAGCGCTGGGCGGTGGCGCCGATCAGGATCGAGAAGCTGCCGGCGCCGGCGCCCGCGGCCGAGAGCACGCCCATGGTCAGCAGCAGGCCCCACTCCGAGCTGACGAAGGGGGTGGCGGCCAGCCCGGCGGCCAGCAGCAGCGCGCCGAGCACGATCACGCGCGCCGGCCCGTACTTGTCGGCGATGGCGCCGAATACAGGTTGCGAGGCGCCCCACATGAACTGGCCGACCGCCAGCGCGAAGCTGATCGTCGCCACGCCCAGGCCGGTCGCGGTATTCAGGGGCGAGAGGAAGAGACCGGTCGTCAGGCGCGCGCCCATCGTGATCATCAGGATCGCGCTGGCGGCGAGGATCAGGAGCCAGGCGGCGCGTGGCGACATGTCGGTGGAGGTGCTCATCGTCTTCCCGTGATTTGCCGCGTGCACAGGCAGGCGGAACTGGAATGGAAGTGTAACAACGAAGCGCAGGTCTTGCCGGCAAGCCCCGTTTATCGCAGCGTGGCGGCGGCCGCGCCGGCCGCATCCGGCCCGCGGCTACGGCGCCGACAGTTTCATCAGCACCATGCCGCAGACGATCAGCAGCGCGGCCAGGATGCGCATCGGGCTGACCGCCTCGCCCAGCACCCCGATCCCGACAAGGAACGCGCCCACCGCGCCGATGCCGGTCCAGACCGTGTACGCGGTACCGAGTGGAATGCTGCGCATCGACAGCGACAGCAGCGTGAAGCTGGCCACCATCACGGCGACCGTGACGAGCGCGGGAAGCGGACGCGTGAAGCCGTCCGACTGCTTCATCGCATACGCCCAGACGACTTCGAGGATTCCTGCGACAACCAACATGCTCCAGGCCATGACGGCTCCCTTCGTAAGAGCCGGGCCGTCCCGGACGTCGATTCCCACGATGGGGGGAGGTCGTCCTCCCGAAAGATGCGCCGCTCAGGCGCCGGTGCGGATCAGCAGGGCCACCGCTTCGGCAGCCATTCCCTCTTCCCGGCCCAGGTAGCCGAGTTTTTCATTCGTCTTGGCTTTGACGTTCACCTGCTGCGGCGACACGCCCAGGTCTTCGGCGATGCGCGAAACCATGTGCGGGATGTGCGGCGCCATCTTCGGCTGCTGGGCGATGATGGTGGCGTCGATGTTGCCGATCGTATAGCCGGTGGCGACGACGCGCGTGGCCGCCTCGCGCAGCAGGGTGCGCGAATCGGCGCCGGCGAACATCGGATCGGTATCCGGGAAATGCTTGCCGATGTCACCCAGGGCGGCGGCGCCGAACAGCGCGTCGATGATCGCATGCAGCAGCACGTCGGCGTCGGAATGGCCGAACAGGCCGAGCCGGTGCGGGATGGTCACGCCGCCGACGATGAGTTTGCGGCCCTCGACCAGGCGGTGGCAGTCGTAGCCGGTGCCGATGCGAAACGGTGGGGTCGGGTTGTAGGATGCGAGTGCCATGGTGTTTATAATAGTTCTGGTTGGGTCGTTGCCAAATACATTTCTGCGATGCGCACGTCTTGCGGCAGCGTCACCTTCAGGTTGCGCGGATGGCCTTCGACCAGTTTCGGCGCCAGGCCGAGCGCTTCCACGGCGGAGGCGTCGTCGGTGACCTGGCTCGGGTCGCGCACCGCCGCCAGCGCGTCGCGCAGCAGCCGGTAGCGAAACATCTGCGGCGTCTGCGCCAGCCACAGGCCTTCGCGCGAAACGGTGCCGAGTTCGCCGCCGAGGCTGCGCTTGACGGTGTCGACCACGGGCAGCGCGAGCAGGCCGCCGACCGCATGCTCGCCGGTGCCGGTGATCAGCTTTTCGATAAGCGCCTCGTCGAGGCCGGGCCGGGCGGCGTCGTGCACCAGCACCCAGTCGTTCTCGCGCAGCGTGGGCGCCAATGCCGCCAGGCCGTTGCGCACGGATTCCATGCGGGTCGCGCCGCCGCAGCGCAAGACCGTCACGCCGTGGCTGGGGACGACGCTGTCGATGACAGGGTCGTCCGCGCTGACGACGACATAGGTGTGCGCGATCAGCTCGCTGAACAGGAAGGCGTCGATGGCATGGCGCATCATCGGCTTGCCGCCGATTTTCAGGTATTGCTTCGGTCCGCTCGCAGCCATGCGCGCGCCGACGCCGGCGGCGGGGATCAGGGCGAAATAACGGGGTGCCAGGGAATTCATGTGCGTCTTCTGCTGTGTGCCGGTCTGATAAGAGACTGTACCTCACCTGCGCAAACTTTGCCGAGACGCGCATATTCTTGCGGCGTATCGATGGCGGCCTGCAAGCGCTCGACTTTCACCATCTCGTTCCTGATGAAGGGCAGCCATGCGCTGTCGATTTCGCGCTGCAGCAGGCTGCGCACCTGGCCCGCCGGCGCGTACAGGGGCTTGCCCTGGAAGCGGCGCGCGAGCGCGTCGCCGACCACCTTTTCGGCACGCGGCAGGAAGTCCAGGTAGATGTCGCGGTGGCGCAGCTCGTGCGCCAGGATTTCGCGGTAGGCGCAGGTGCCGGGGGCGAATTCGCGTCCCACGTACACCACGATCGGCAGATAGGTAAGCTTGACTTCCAGGCGCGGCGCCACGCATTCGTAGCCGCTGGCCGGGTCGCTCAGGATGCGGCTGCTGATGCCGACCATCACGCGCGACTCGGTGCGCGTGAGCCCCAGCACGAAGCTGCCGGGGGTGCGGTCGCGCTTCATGCCCGACAGGCCGTGCAAGGATTGGGTGTTGTCGATCCGGTAGCCGTTCTGCTGCGAGCTCAGGACCGAGACGCTTTGTCCGATCGTGTCCTCGCAGCGCGCCTGGAACGCGGTGCGCGCCCAGGCCGGCGCGCAGGCGCACAGGAGCAGCAACGCGAACAGCGGCTTCATGGCGAAGATGCCTACCCGGGCGACCAGGCCCCGCTGATGATTTTTTCGAGCCAGAACGCGCCGATGATGGTTTTGACGTCGGTCACCTGCCCCGCCTTCACCATGTCGAGCAGCTCGGGCACGGTGGCCGTGAAGATCTCGAGGAACTCGCCTTCGTCGAGCCTGGCCTGGCCGGCGCTCAGGCCGCGCGCGAGGAACAGTTCGAGGTGCTCGTCCGAGTAGGCGATCGCATTGTGGATGGTGCAGAGGTAGCGCCAGTCGGTGGCGGTGTAGCCCGTTTCCTCTTCCAGCTCGCGCCTGGCGCAAGCGAGGTGGTCTTCGCCCGGATCGATTTTACCGGCCGGAAATTCGACGAAGACGCGGTCGTTCGGGTAGCGGAACTGGCGTTCGAGCAGCACGCGGCCGTCGTCGAACAGGGGCAGGATCACGACCGCGCCAGGATGGCGGATGTATTCGCGGTGCGACACCTTACCGTCCGGCAGCTGGATGCGGTCGCGCGAGACCTTGAGAAAATGACCGTCGTAGGCAAGTTCACCGTCGAGGCGAATCTCTTTCAGATGAGAATCCATTGAACTCCCGTTTTCGAATGGGTTGGACTGCGGCTGCGGGCGTCAAAGAAAGCCCCGAGGGCAAGGCAGCGCCGCATGGCGCGCGCGGCTTCACCTTTCCTGGACGCTCACACGCGGCGCTTCAGGTAGCGCAGGACAAATCCCGGGAACGCCAGCACGATGAACAGGCAGCCGGTGACGGCATAGAATTCCCAGCCCTGGGCAAACACGTTGCCGATGCGCGATTCCAGCAGATAAGCGACCGCACCGACGAGGAAGTATAGAACAAGCAGCTCGAGCAGGCGCGCGAGGAAGGACTTGGCGCGCTCGTGCCCGTCCCGCCCGGGTTTCAGGGGAATGAACCCGAACACGCGCTCGTTCGCGAAGGGAAGATTGGCCGCCGCCAGGGCGATGGCGACCACGATCCAGGTGGCGAACGAGATATCCACGCGCGTCAGGAGTTGAGGGTCAGCTGCATCGCGTGCAGGCAGGCGCTCAGCAGCGTGCCCGGGACCAGGCCCAGCAGCACGACCAGCACGCCGTTGATCGACAGCGCCACGCGCATGTCGCCATGGGTGACGATCGCGCTGGTGTCGGCCGCCTCGTCGAACCACATCGTCTTGACGACGCGCAGGTAGTAGAAGGCGCCGATCAGCGAGAACATCACCGCCACCACCGCCAGCCAGACGGCGCCGGTGTTGGCGATTGCCTGCAGCACCGCCCACTTGGCCATGAAGCCCATCATCGGCGGCACGCCGGCCAGCGAGAACATCAGGATCGTCATGACGACCGCGAACCACGGGCTGCGGCGGCCCAGGCCCTTGAAGTCGGCCAGTTGCTCGGCTTCGAAGCCCGAGCGCGCCAGCATCATGATCAGGCCGAAGCTGCCCAGGGTGGTGAGCACATAGGTGATCGAGTAGTACATCGCGGCGCTGTAGGCGGCGCCCATGTTCGAGCGGTCCTCGCCCACCACGCCGGCCAGCATGCCGAGCAGTACGAAGCCCATCTGGGCGATCGTCGAGTAGGCCAGCATGCGCTTGATGTTGGTCTGGGCGATCGCGGTCAGGTTGCCGATGGCCAGCGACAGCACGGCCAGCACCAGCAGCATCTGCTGCCAGTCGTAGGCCAGTTCGCCCAGGCCTTCGACCAGGATGCGGATGACCATCGCGAACGAGGCCAGCTTCGGCGCGCCGCCCAGCAGCAGGGTCACTGCCGTCGGCGAACCCTGGTACACGTCCGGCACCCACATGTGGAAGGGCACCGCGCCCAGCTTGAAGGCCATGCCGGCCACCAGGAACACCAGGCCGAAGACCAGCATCGTGCGGTTGGCGCCGCCGGCGGCGGCCGCGGCGATCTCGGGCAGGTTGAGCGAACCGGTGGCGCCGTAGATCATCGAGATACCGTAGAGCATGAAGCCCGAAGCCAGCGAACCGAGGATGAAGTATTTCATCGACGCTTCGGTCGAGGTGGCGTGGTCGCGGCGCAGGGCCACGAGCGCATACAGGGCGAGCGACATCAGTTCCAGGCCGAGGTAGATCGACAGCATGCTGTTACCGGAGATCATGATCATCTGGCCCAGCATCGAGAACAGCGCGAGCACGTAGAACTCGCCGCCCAGGTTATCCGACAGCATGCCGCGGTCGGTGGCGTACTGGCGCGAATACACGAGGGTCACGCCCACCGCGAGGTAGGTGAACAGTTTCAGCAGGTTCGCCATCGGGTCCGACACGTACATGCCGTCGAAGGTGTAGACCGTTGCGCCGGCATTGTAGTCGGCCCAGCTGAACACCGCGCAGCCGACCAGCGTCAGCAGCGACAGGTAATAAGTGACGTTGCGGCGCGACCCCTTCAGGTACAGGTCGATCAGCAGGATCGCGGAAGCGGCGACCAGCAGGAAGATTTCGGCGTAGACCGGCACCAGGTTGGTGTCGCTTGCCGCTAGCAGAGTGTTGTTCATGGCGTAGATTTCGATTTATTGAGGCAGCTGCGGAAGCTTGCTCACGGACACATGCTGGAGCAGGTCGGTCACCGAGGTCTGCAGCGTCTCGGCGATCGGCGCAGGATACAGGCCCATGTACAGCGTGGCGATTGCCAGCACGGCCAGGATCGCGAATTCACGCTTGTTCAGGTCGACCAGTTCGGCGACGTGCTGGTTGCCGATCGGACCGAAGACGACGCGCTTGACCATCCACAGCGAGTAGGCGGCGCCCAGGATCAGCGCGGTCGCGGCCAGCAGGCCGGTCCAGAAATTGAACTGCACGGCGCCCAGGATGACCATGAATTCGCCGATGAAGCCCGAGGTGGCCGGCAGGCCGGCATTGGCCATCGAGAACAGCACGGCGAAGGCCGCGAACTTCGGCATCGTATTGACGACGCCGCCGTAGTCGGCGATTTCACGCGAGTGGACGCGGTCGTAGAGCACGCCGATGCACAGGAACATCGCGCCCGAGACGAAGCCGTGCGAGATCGATTGCATGATGCCGCCCTGCACGCCCATGTCGTTGAAAATGAAGAAGCCGAGGGTGACGAAACCCATGTGGGCGATCGACGAATAGGCGACCAGTTTCTTCATGTCCTTCTGGACCAGGGCCACCAGGCCGATATAGATCACGGCGATCAGCGACAGCACGATGACGAAAGGCGCCATGTAGTGCGAGGCGTCCGGGGTGATCGGCAGCGAAAAACGCAGGAAGCCGTAGGCGCCGAGTTTGAGCATGATCGCGGCCAGCACGACCGAGCCGCCGGTCGGCGCTTCGACGTGGGCGTCCGGCAGCCAGGTGTGCACCGGCCACATCGGCACCTTGACGGCGAAGGCCATGAAGAAGGCGATGAAGATCAGGATCTGTTCCTTCATGCCGAGCGGCTGCACATGCCACTTCTGGATATCGAAGGTGCCCGAGACGTTGTACAGGTAGATGATCGCGACCAGGGTCAGCAGCGAGCCGAAGAACGTGTACAGGAAGAACTTGAATGCCGCATACACGCGGTTCGGGCCGCCGAAGACGCCGATGATGATGAACATCGGGATCAGGGTCGCTTCGAAGAAGAAGTAGAACAGCAAGCCGTCGAGCGAGGCGAACACGCCGATCATCAGTCCCGACAGCAGCAGGAAGGAACCCATGTACTGGGAAACCCGTTCCTGGATCACTTCCCACGCCGCGACAATGACGATGATGTTGATGAAGGCCGTCAGCGGAATGAACCACAGCGACAGGCCGTCGACACCGAGGCGGTAGAAGATGTTGAAGGCGCCGATCCAGGGCGTGGCTTCGTAGAACTGCATGCCATGGGCGGCATTGTCGAAGTTCGTGATCAGCGGGATCGTCACGACGAAGCTCACGAGCGCACCGGCGAGCGACAACCAGCGCACGAAGCCGGCGTTCTTGTCGCGTCCCACGGCCAGCACGAGCACGCCGAACAGGATCGGGAGCCAGATTGCCAGGCTCAGGTAAGGAGGAAATGTAGAGATCGTAGACTGCATCATTTGTCTTTTTCTTTGCCTGTGATTAGCGCCAGAACGGGAAGAAGTACAGCAGGGTCGCCATGACGCCCACGATCATCACGAACGCGTAGTGATAGATGTAACCGGTCTGGAAGGTGCGCGTGATGGTCGAGAACCAGCCGACCATCCTGGCCGAACCGTTGACCAGCAGGCCGTCGATCAGCGCGCGGTCGCCCGCCTTCCACAGGCCGTTACCGGTGGCGCGGGCGCCGCCGGCGAACACGACCTGGTTGAACTTGTCCATGTAGTACTTGTTGTCCAGCAGCGTGTGCAGGAAGGTGAACTTGGCGTAGAACCAGGCCGGGACGCGCGGATTGACCATGTAGCAGTAGTAGGCGAAGGCCACGCCCGCCAGCGCCAGCCAGAACGGGGCCGTCATCAGGCCGTGGGTCGCCATCGCCAACGGGCCATGGAACTGCTCGCGCAGGGTGGCCATCGCGGTGTGGTTCTCGCCGACGAAGATCACGTCCTTGAAGAAGTCGCCGTGCAGCATCGGGGCGATCGTCAGGTAGCCGATGATGACCGACGGGATCGCCAGCAGGATCAGCGGCAGGGTCACCACCCAGGGCGACTCGTGCGGCTTGTCGCCGGGCTGCAAGCCGTGGTGATGGTGGTCGTCATGCGCGTCGTGTTCGTCTTCCTCGTGGTGCGCGTCCGAATCGTGTCCTTCGCTGTGTTTCACGGGATGGTTCCAGCGCGACTCGCCGTGGAAGACCATGAAGTACATGCGGAACGAATAGAAGGCGGTGACGAACACGCCGGCCAGGACCGCGAAGTTGGCGAAACCGGCGCCCGGGATGTTCGAGGCGTGCACCGCTTCGATGATCGAGTCCTTCGAATAGAAGCCCGAAAACAATGGCGTACCGATCAGGGCCAGCGAGCCCAGCAGCGAGGTGATCCAGGTGATCGGCATGTACTTGCGCAGGCCGCCCATGTTGCGCATGTCCTGGTCGTGGTGCATGCCGATGATGACCGAACCGGCGCCCAGGAACAGCAGTGCCTTGAAGAAGGCGTGGGTCATCAGGTGGAACACGGCGACCGAATAGGCCGAGGCGCCCAGGGCGACCGTCATGTAGCCCAGCTGCGACAGGGTCGAATAGGCGACGACGCGCTTGATGTCGTTCTGGATGATGCCCAGGAAGCCCATGAACAGCGCGGTGATCGAACCGATGACGATGACGAAGGAGAGCGCACCGTCGGACAGCTCGAACAGCGGCGACATGCGCGCCACCATGAAGATGCCGGCCGTGACCATGGTCGCGGCGTGGATCAGTGCCGAGATCGGGGTCGGGCCTTCCATCGAGTCGGGCAGCCAGACGTGCAGCGGGAACTGGGCCGACTTGCCCATCGCGCCGATGAACAGGCAGATGCAGGCGGCCGTCAGCAGCGGCCAGCTCGACCCGGGCACGCTCATGCCGACCAGCTTGTCCGCTTGCGCGAAGGTTTCGCCGTAGTGCATCGTGCCCGAGGCGGCCAGCAAGAGGCCGATGCCGAGGATGAAGCCGAAGTCGCCGACGCGGTTGACCAGGAAGGCCTTCATGTTGGCGAAGATCGCGGTCGGACGGGTGTACCAGAAGCCGATCAGCAGGTACGACACCAGGCCCACCGCTTCCCAGCCGAAGAACAGCTGCAGGAAGTTGTTCGACATGACCAGCATCAGCATCGCGAACGTGAACAGCGAGATGTACGAGAAGAAGCGGTTGTAGCCCTCGTCCTCGGCCATGTAGCCGATCGTGTAGATATGCACCATCAGCGACACCGAGGTGACGACGCACATCATCATTGCAGAGAGCGCATCGATCTGGAAGCCGACCGCCAGCTTGACGGTGCCGACCTGCATCCAGGTGTAGATATCTTGGTTGAAGGAAGCGCCGTCGAGCACCGCCATCAGGGTCTGCACCGAGATGATCAGGGCGATCAGGACACCGAGGATGGTTGCAGTGTGGGAGACCTTGCGGCCGACCATGTTACCCAGGAACTTAGTACCCAGCAGGCCGGCGATTGCCGATCCCGCCAGCGGCGCCAGCGGCACCGCAAGTAAGAGTGAGGAAGAAAGTTGCCCCGCCATGTTGAACCTTAATCGTTATTGTTTATCGAGCCGAGTTAACGAGCCAAACCGGGTCAGCCCTTGAGGCTGTCGAGGTCTTCCACGTTGATCGTGTCCAGGTTGCGGAACAGGACCACCAGGATGGCCAGGCCGATCGCCGATTCGGCGGCGGCCACGGTCAGGATGAAGAACACGAAGATCTGCCCCGCCGCATCACCGAGGTAATGCGAGAAGGCGATGAAGTTCAGGTTCACTGCCAGCAGCATCAGTTCGATGGCCATCAGCAGGATGATGATGTTCTTCCGGTTCAGGAAAATGCCGACGATCGAGATCGCGAACAGGATCGCGCCCAGGACCAGGTAGTGTGCGAGCGATAAAGTCACGAGTTCTGCTCCTTGTTCTGCGCGGCTGCGGCGGCGGCCACGTTGGCCTCGTCGATGGCGCGCTGGTTCACCGACGCCATCTTGACGATGCGCAGGCGGTCGTTGCGCTGGACGCGCACGGCGGCGCCCGGGTCGATGGCCTTGCTGTCCTTGCGGCGGCGCAACGTCAGGGCGACGGCGGCGATGATCGCCACCAGCAGGATCACGGCGGCGATCTCGAAGCCGTAGATGTACTTGGTATAGATCAGCAGGCCCAGTTCCTTGGTGCCGCCGATGTTCAGGGCGGCCGCTTCCGGGGTCTGGGCGAAGTCGCTGTAGCCGTTCCACAGCACCAGCGCCATTTCGATGACGATCACCGCGCCGATGACCGATGCCATCGGGAGATAACCCCAGAAGCCCTCGCGCATGCGGTCGACATTAATGTCGAGCATCATCACCACGAACAGGAACAGCACCATGACGGCGCCGACATAGACCAGCACCAGCACGATGGCGAGGAACTCGGCCTTGAGCAGCAGCCAGATGCCGGCCGCGTTGAAGAACGCGAGCACGAGGAAGAGCGCGGCGTGCACCGGGTTCTTCGCGGTGATGACGCGCAGCGCGGACAGCACCATGACGGCCGCGAAGACGTAGAACAAACCAGTTGTGAATTGCATGACTGACGGGACCTTTTCTTGTTAGCGACGCATCAACGATACTTCGCGTCAGCCGCGCGGGCCGCGGCGATGTCGGCTTCGTAGCGGTCGCCCACGGCCAGCAGCATCTCTTTGGTGTAATAGAGATCGCCGCGCTTTTCGCCGTGGTATTCCAGCACATGGGTCTCGACGATCGAGTCGACCGGGCAGGACTCTTCGCAGAAGCCGCAGAAGATGCACTTGGTCAGGTCGATGTCGTAGCGCGTGGTGCGGCGCGTGCCGTCCTCGCGCTGCGCCGATTCGATCGTGATGGCCATCGCCGGGCAGACCGCCTCGCACAGTTTGCAGGCGATGCAGCGCTCTTCGCCGTTCGGGTAGCGGCGCAGCGCGTGCAGCCCGCGGAAGCGGTTCGACATCGGCGTCTTCTCTTCCGGATACTGCACCGTGATCTTGCGCGACAAGGCGTACCGGCCCGTCAGGGCCAGACCCTTGAACAGTTCGGTCAGCATCAGGCTGCCGAGGATTTCTTTGATTCGGTTCATGTGAATGCGCTTTCTTACTTCCAGATATTCCAGGACGTCTGCATGACGCCGGCGACCAGCACCAGCCACACCAGCGTGATCGGAATGAACACTTTCCAGCCCAGGCGCATGATCTGGTCGTAGCGGTAACGCGGGAAGGTGCCGCGGACCCAGATCATCAGGGACACCAGCAGGAACATCTTCGCGAACAGCCAGAAGAAGCCGCCGAAGGCGCCGCCGAATTCGAGGAAAGCGAACGGCGCGTGCCAGCCGCCCAGGAACATGATCGATGCCAGGGTGGCGATCAGGATCATGTTGGCGTATTCGGCCAGCATGAACATCGCGTAGGACATGCCCGAATACTCGACCATGTGGCCGGCGACGATTTCCGACTCGCCCTCCACCACGTCGAACGGGTGGCGGTTGCACTCGGCCAGGCCGGAGACGAAATAGATGACGAACAGCGGCAGCAGCGGCAGCCAGTTCCACGACAGGAAGTTCAAGCCGTTCGAGGCGGCCATGCCGACGGCCTGGCCGGCGACGATGTCCGAGAAGTTCAGGCTGCCCGAGACCATCAGCACCACGACCATCACGAAACCCATCGGGATTTCGTACGAAATCATCTGGGCCGAGGCGCGCATCGCGCCCATGAACGAGTACTTCGAGTTCGAGGACCAGCCGGCGATGATGATGCCGTAGACTTCGATCGAGGTGATCGCCAGCAGCAGGAGCAGGCCGGCGTTCACGTTGGCCAGCGCCGCGCCGGGGCCGAAAGGCACGACCGACCAGGCGGCCAGGGCCGGCATGATCGTCATGATCGGACCGAGCACGAAGAGCTTGGTGGTGGCTTTCGCCGGAATCACGATTTCCTTGAGCAGCAGCTTGAGCGCGTCGGCGATCGGCTGCAGCAGGCCCATCGGACCGACGCGGTTCGGACCGACGCGGATCTGGATCCAGCCGATCAGCTTGCGTTCCCACAGCGTGGCGTAGGCGACCAGGCCCATCAGCGGCAGCAGCACGCACAGGATCTTGATCACGGTCCAGATCACCGGCCAGACCGGGGCGATCGGGCTGGACGCGCCAAACTCGTAAAAACTATCGATATAACCGGGCGTTGCCATTACTTGCCCTCCCCTGCTTTTTCTACGTTGATGGTGCCGAACATGGCGCCCAGCGTGGCCGTGGCCGGATGCGCGGCGGCCACGCGCACGACGTTCGCCGGCAGGCGCGCGTCGACCTCGGCGACCAGCACTGCGCTGCCCTTGCCCTGCGTGACCTTGACCATGTCGCCGGACTTCACGCCCAGGCGCTCGGCCAGCGCCTTCGGCAGGCGCGCCGGCGGCTGCTGGCCGTCGGCCGTGCGCAGCAGCGGCTCGGAACGGCGCGCGATGGCGTCGGCGAAATAGATCGGCACGTCGGCGATGCGTTGCAGCGCGCCGGACTCTTCCGAACGGGCGGCCGCGCCGGGTGCCAGCTTGCCGATGTTGTTCAGCTTGCCCGACAGGTCGGTGACGCCCTTGCCCAGCGCTTCGTCGCGGATCGCTTCGGCGGTGTCGAAATCGAAGCCCTGCAGGCCGAGCAGGTTGCCCAGCACGCGCAGCACTTTCCAGGCCGGACGGGTCTCGCCCAGCGGTTTCACGGTGCCGTTGAAGCTTTGCGCCCGGCCTTCGCAGTTCACGAAGGTGCCGGCCGTCTCGGTGAACGGCGCGATCGGCAGCAGCACGTCGGCGTAGTCGAAGCCGTGCTTGAACGGCGACATGGCGACGACCATCTCGGCGCCCTGCAAGGCAGCCACCGCCTGCTGCGGATTGGCGGCATCGAGTTCCGGCTCGGCGTTGAGCAGGACGTACGCTTTCTTCGGTACGCCGAACAAATCGGACTGCGTGGTCGCGCCGACGATGTGGCCGCCGACCGTGTTCGCCGCTTCGACGAAATAGCCGAATCTGGCGCCGGTCGCATCGGCGATCCATTGCGCGCAAGCGTGGATCTGCGACGCTTGCGGATGGTGCGTGACCGAGTTACCGAGCAGCACGGCGCCCGGCAGGTCGGCGTCGATCGCGCTCAGGGAAGCGGCGATGCCCTTGGCGACCTCGCCGGCCTGGACGTGCTCGAAGCCGCCCGGCGCCGCGACGTTCTTGGCGGCGGCCACGGCCGAGACGATTTCCGACAGGGCGGCGAGCCAGTCGGTCGGCGCGGCGATCAGCTTGTTCGCGGTCGGGATCAGGTTGTCTTCGTCGGTGCCGTGCAGGATCGACAGCTTGGCGCCGCCCTTGACGGCCGTGCGCAGGCGCGTGGCGACCAGCGGGTGGTCCTTGCGCAGGAACGAGCCGATGACGAAGGCACGCTTCAGGTTCGACAGTTCGGCGATCGGCATGCCCAGCCATGGGGTCACGCTGCCGTCGAGGGCGAAGTCGCTCTGGCGCAGGCGGAAGTCGACGTTCTCGACGCCGAAGGCGCGCATCGCCTTGTTGAGCAGGTGCAGTTCTTCCACCGTCGAGTGGGCGGTGGCGACGGCGGCGATGCTGTCGGCGCCATGCTCGTGGCGGATGTTGCGCAGGCCGTGCGCGACGTATTCGAGCGCCGTCTGCCAGTCGGCCTCGATCCACTGGCCGCCCTGCTTGATCATCGGGTTGATCAGGCGCTCGGCATTGTCCAGCGCTTCGTAGGAGAAGCGGTCCTTGTCCGAGAGCCAGCATTCGTTGATGCTCTCGTTTTCCAGCGGCAGCACGCGCATCACTTTGCCGCCCTTGACCTGGACGATCAGGTTGGTGCCGAGCGAGTCGTGCGGCGACACCGACTTGCGGCGCGACAGTTCCCACGGACGCGCCGTATAGCGGAAAGGCTTGCTGGTGAGCGCGCCGACCGGGCACAGGTCGATCATGTTGCCCGACACTTCGGAGTCGACGGTCTTGCCCACGAAGGTCGTGATTTCGGAGTGTTCGCCGCGGCCCAGCATGCCGAATTCCATGACGCCGGCCACTTCCTGGCCGAAACGCACGCAACGGGTGCACTGGATGCAGCGCGCCATCTCTTCCATCGAGATCAGCGGGCCGGCTTCCTTGGGCGCCACCACGCGCTTTTCTTCGTTGTAGCGCGAATTGCTCTTGCCGTAACCGACGGCCAGGTCTTGCAGCTGGCATTCGCCGCCCTGGTCGCAGATCGGGCAATCGAGCGGGTGGTTAATCAGGAGGAATTCCATCACCGACTTCTGCGCCTGCACCGCCTTGTCGCTGTGGGTGCGCACGATCATGCCCGGCGACACCGGCGTGGCGCAGGCGGGCATCGGCTTAGGCGCCTTCTCCACTTCGACCAGGCACATGCGGCAGTTCGCGGCGATCGACAATTTCTTGTGATAGCAGAAGTGCGGGATATAGGTCCCGAGTTTGTTTGCGGCGTCCATCACCATGGAACCCGGGGCGACTTCGACTTTTTTGCCGTCTAATTCAATTTCAACCATTTGATCGTTACCTGACCTGGCTTAAAGGTATGCGGGCACGCAGCATTGCTTGTGCTCGATGTGATGAATGAATTCCTCACGGAAGTTCTTGATCATGGCTTCCACCGGCATCGCGGCGGCTTCGCCGAGTGCGCAGATGGTGCGGCCCTTGATATTGAACGCAACGTTGTTCAGCAGTTCGATGTCGTCCGGACGGCCCTGGCCGTGTTCGATGCGGTGGACCATGCGGTACAGCCAGCCGGTGCCTTCGCGGCAGGGCGTGCACTGGCCGCAGGATTCCTCGTAATAGAAATAGGACAGGCGCAGCAGCGACTTGACCATGCAGCGCGTCTCGTCCATGACGATGACGGCGCCCGAACCGAGCATCGAGCCGGCTTTCGCGATCGAGTCGTAGTCCATGTCCGTTTCCATCATGACTTCGCCGCGGATCACCGGCGCCGACGAGCCGCCCGGAATGACGGCCTTGATCTTCTTGCCGCCGCGCATGCCGCCGGCCAGCTCGAGCAGCTTGGCAAACGGCGTGCCGAGCGGGATTTCATAGTTGCCCGGACGCTCGACGTCGCCCGAGATCGAGAAGATCTTGGTGCCGCCATTGTTCGGCTTGCCCATGCCCATGTAGTTCTCGGGGCCGACGTTCATGATGAACGGCACGGCGGCAAAGGTCTCGGTGTTGTTGATCGTCGTCGGTTTGCCGTACAGGCCGAACGAGGCCGGGAAAGGAGGCTTGAAGCGCGGCTGTCCCTTCTTGCCTTCGAGCGATTCGAGCAGGGCCGTTTCTTCGCCGCAGATGTAGGCGCCGTAACCGTGGGCCGCATGCAGCTGGAAGTTGAATTCCGACCCCATGATCCTGTCGCCCAGGAAGCCGGCGGCACGCGCCTCTTCCAGCGCTTCCTCGAAGCGCAGGTATTCCTGGAAGATCTCGCCGTGGATGTAGTTGTAGCCCACGGTGATGCCCATCGCGTAGGCGCCGATGGCCATGCCTTCGATCAGCGCGTGCGGGTTGTAGCGGATGATGTCGCGGTCCTTGAACGTGCCCGGCTCGCCTTCGTCGGTATTGCAGACGAGGTATTTCTGGCCGGGGAACTGGCGCGGCATGAAGCTCCACTTCAGGCCGGTCGGAAAACCGGCGCCGCCGCGGCCGCGCAGGCCCGAGGCTTTCAGGTCGGCAATGACCTGTTCCTGGGTGATGCCGCCCTCGAGAATGCGGCGCAGTGCGGAATAGCCGCCGCGCTTGACGTAATCCTCGAGGTGCCAGTTTTCGCCGTTCAAGTCTTTCAGGATCAGCGGATTGATGTGGCGGTCGTGCAGGCTGGTCATGGCAGTTCCTTCAATTCCCCAACCAGGGCGTCGATTTTTTCATTGCTCATGAACGAGCACATGCGGTGGTTATTCACGAGCATGACCGGCGCATCGCCGCAGGCGCCCATGCACTCGCCTTCGAGCAGGGTGAACCGGCCGTCTTCGGTGGTGCCGCGGAACTCGACGCCGAGGGTTTGCTTGAGATGATGCGCGGCGCGCTCGCCGCCCGACAGCGCGCACGGCAGGTTGGTGCACACGGTGATCTTGTGCTTGCCGACCGGACGCGTGTTGTACATGTTGTAGAAGGTCGCCACTTCCTGCACGGCGATGGCCGGCATGCCGATGTAGTCGGCGATTTCCTGCATGGTGTCGGGCGACAGCCAACCCAGTTCGACCTGGGCGTGGGCCAGCGCGGCCATCACGGCGCTCTGGCGCTGGTCGGCCGGATACTTGGCCAGCTCGCGGTCGATTTTCTTGTAGCACTGCTCGGATAACAACATAATAATTCTGCCTTTGAACTGATCGGACGTGAGCGTCACCTGTCAATACTGCCGAAAACGATGTCCTGGGTACCGATGATCGTGACCGCGTCGGCGATCATGTGTCCGCGTGCCATCTCGTCCAGGCTCTGCAGGTGCGCATAGTCGGGCGTGCGGATTTTCAGGCGGTAGGGCTTGTTGGCGCCGTCGGAAACGATGTAGATGCCGAACTCGCCCTTCGGGTGCTCGACCGCGGCATAGGCCTCGCCCGGCGGGACGTGGAAGCCTTCGGTGAACAGCTTGAAGTGGTGGATCAGGGACTCCATGTTCGACTTCATTTCTTCGCGCGCAGGCGGAACGATCTTGTGGTTGTCGATCATCACCGGACCCTGGTTCGCGCGCAGCCAGACGATGCACTGCTTGATGATGCGGTTCGACTGGCGCATCTCTTCCATGCGCACCAGGTAGCGGTCGTAGGAGTCGCCGTTGGTGCCGACCGGGATATCGAAGTCGAGCTGGTCGTACACGGCATACGGCTGCGTCTTGCGCAAATCCCAGGCCACGCCCGAACCGCGCAGCATGGCGCCGGTAAAGCCCATCGCCTTCGCGTCTTCCGGCGACACGACGCCGATGCCGACCGTGCGCTGCTTCCAGATCCGGTTGTCGGTCAGGAGGGTCTCGTATTCGTCCACGTAGCCGTCGAAGCGCTTGGTGAACGACTCGATGAAGTCGAGCACCGAACCCTGGCGGTCTTCGTTCAGGGCATCGATCGCTTTTTTCGAGCGGATGATCGATTCCTTGTGGCGCGGCATGGAGTCCGGCAGGTCGCGGTAGACACCGCCCGGGCGGTAGTAGGCCGCGTGCATGCGCGCGCCCGATACCGCCTCGTAGACGTCGAACAGGTCTTCGCGGTCGCGGAAGGCATACAGGAACGGACCCATCGCGCCGATGTCGAGCGCGTGCGCGCCCAGCCACATCAGGTGGTTCAGCAGGCGCGTGATCTCGTCGAACATGACGCGGATGTACTGCGCGCGCACGGGCGCCTCGATGCCGAGCAGCTTTTCCACGGCCAGCACGTAGCCGTGCTCGTTGCACATCATCGAGACGTAGTCGAGCCGGTCCATGTAGGGCACGGACTGCAGGTAGGTGCGCGTTTCGCACAGCTTCTCGGTACCGCGGTGCAGGAGGCCGATGTGCGGGTCGGCGCGCTGGATCACTTCGCCGTCGAGTTCGAGGACCAGGCGCAGCACGCCGTGCGCTGCCGGGTGCTGCGGACCGAAGTTCAGGGTGTAATTCTTAAGCTCAGCCATTATTTCATCCCGTAGGTGTCTTCGCGGATCACGCGCGGAATGTTTTCACGCGGCTCGATCGTCACGGGTTGGTAGATCACGCGCTTCTGCTCGGGGTCGTAGCGCATTTCGACATAGCCCGAAATCGGGAAGTCCTTGCGGAACGGGTGGCCGATGAAGCCGTAGTCGGTCAAGATGCGGCGCAGGTCGCCATGGCCGTCGAACAGGATGCCGTACAGGTCGAACGCTTCGCGCTCGTACCAGTTGGCGGCGCGCCAGATCGGCGTGATCGACTGCACGATCGGCATCTCGTCGTCGGGGGCGAAGGTACGCACGCGCACGCGCCAGTTGTTCGCCAGCGACAGCAGGTGCACGACCACCGCATAGCGCGCGCCGTCCCAGGTGCCTTCGCCGTACTGGGAATAATCGACGCCGCACAGGTCGATCATTTCTTCGAAGCGCAGGGCCGGGTCGTCGCGCAGGGTCTGCATCGCCTGGAGGTAGTCGGCGGCCTTGACCACCACGGTCACTTCGCCGAGCGCGGCCGAAATGGAAGCGCCCTCGCCCAGCGCTTTTTCCAGGGCGAGCTGGAGGACTTCGAGTTTTGTCGTCATGGTGATTCCGGCAGTGCTGTAGTTTTAATTAACGCGCGATCGTGTTGGTGCGCTTGATCTTGTTCTGCAGCTGCATGATGCCGTACAGCAGTGCCTCGGCCGTCGGCGGGCAGCCTGGAACGTACACGTCGACCGGCACGATGCGGTCGCAGCCGCGCACCACCGAATACGAATAATGGTAGTAGCCGCCGCCGTTGGCGCAGGAACCCATCGAGATGACCCAGCGCGGCTCGGCCATCTGGTCGTACACCTTGCGCAGGGCCGGCGCCATCTTGTTGCACAGCGTGCCGGCGACGATCATCACGTCGGACTGGCGCGGCGATGGACGGAACACGATGCCGAAGCGGTCGAGGTCATAGCGGGCCGCGCCCACATGCATCATCTCGACCGCGCAGCAGGCCAGGCCGAACGTCATCGGGAACATCGACCCGGTGCGCGCCCAGTTGATCAGCTTATCGGCTGTGGTGGTAATGAAACCTTCGTTTAAGACGCCTTCATGAATAGCCATGGCTTATTCCCAATCAAGGGCACCTTTCTTCCAGATGTACCAGAACCCAACGACGAACTCGGCGATAAACACCATCATCGTGACGAAGCCGGCCCAGCCCAGTTCACGCATGGAAACGCCCCATGGGAAGAAGAATGCCGTTTCCAGATCAAACAAAATAAAGAGAATCGCGACGAGATAGTAGCGGACGTCGAACTTCATGCGCGCGTCTTCGAAGGCTTCGAAGCCGCATTCGTAAGGGGAGAGTTTTGCCGCGTCGGGACGCTGCGGCCCGAGCAGATATCCGAGCACCTGGGGTGCCACGCCGACACCGACGCCAATGAGGATAAAGAGGAGAACGGGGAAGTAATTTTCGAGGTTCACGATGGAGCCTATTTGAACGATCGGTTAATGAAACCACTGCATTGCCTGCAGCGCCGCATCGCGCAATCCTGGCCTCGTACCTGCCACCAGGACCGTACGACTGATCCTCGTGAAAAAGCCAGCTCAGGCATGAGAGCAATCGCTCGTTTGCCCTTGCTGGCTTTTTCTGTATCTTGGTGCCGACGGCGAGACTCGAACTCGCACAGCTTGCGCCACTACCCCCTCAAGATAGCGTGTCTACCAATTTCACCACGTCGGCTGAGACCAGTATTCTACCCTGCTTTAGCATCCTTTTTCAATGCTCAAATTGATGCATCGCAAGAAAAAATAGCGTTTTTCTCAAACTTTCCCTTGTTGCGCCTTTGAAAACACAGCGCGGGAGCGTCGAGAACCGGATAAGCGCCCTGCTGGAGCGCTGCCGGGGCAATACCGGGGCGGTGACACCCCTGCCGCGGGCAGCGGCCGGCTGGAGGCGCCGGCCCGCTGCGATCGCATGCTTACTTCTGCGGCGCCGGCGCCGGGGCGGCCGGGGCCGCTGCCGGAGCAGGCACGGTCGCCGCCGGCGCGACCGGCACGTCGGCGGCCGGAGCCGCCGGCACGCCCGCGGTCGGCGCGGGTGCGTCGGCCGGGGTGGTCGTCGCAGGGACGGCGTTGGCCGGTACGCCGTTGGCCGGGGCCGCCATGCGTTCCATCACGCCGCCGCTCGGCGCCGCGCCCGGGCCGCGGTTGTTGCCCATGTAGGCCAGCGACAGCGTTGACGCGAAGAAGATCGCGGCCGCGACCGCGGTCGATTTCGACAGGAAGTTCGAGGAACCGCTGGCGCCGAACAGGCTGCCCGAGGCGCCGGAGCCGAAGGCGGCGCCCATGTCGGCACCCTTACCGTGCTGCAGCAGCACCAGGGCGATGATGGCCAGCGCCGAAATGACCTGCACGACAATCACAAAATTGGACAACACGTTCATTACAGTTCCATTCCAAGTTTAACTACGTTGCAAATTTCAGAGTTCAAGGCCGGCCTAGGCGGCGTCGACGATCGCCAGGAAGTCGGCCGCCTTGAGCGCCGCGCCGCCGATCAGGCCGCCGTCGATATCGGGCTGCGACAGGAGTTCGGCCGCATTGTCCGGCTTCATGCTGCCGCCATACAGGATGGCGACCTGCTCGCCGGCCGCCGCGCTGCGTTCGCGCAGCTGGCTGCGCAGTTGCGCATGCACTGCCTGCGCCATCGCCGGCGTGGCCGTCTTGCCGGTGCCGATCGCCCAGACAGGTTCGTAGGCGACCACGATACGCGCCAGGGCGGCATCGTCAAGCAGCGCCAGCACGGCAGACATTTGTTTGCCGACTACAACATTTGTTTGCTCCGCTTCGCGCTGCGCGAGCGTTTCGCCCACGCACACGATCGGGGTCAAGCCGGCGCCCAGCGCCGACAGCGCCTTGCGCGCCACCAGCTCGTCCGTCTCGCCATGGTAGGCGCGCCGTTCGGAGTGGCCGACGATCACGTAGCGGCAAGCGAAATCGGCCAGCATCGCGGCCGCGACTTCGCCGGTATAGGCGCCGCCCGCATGCTCCGACACGTCCTGCGCGCCCCAGGCCAGCGGCGTTCCCGCCAGCGCATCGGCGCATTGCTGCAGGTAAGGCGCCGGCACGCACACCGCCGCGGCCGCTTTCGCGCCGCCGAGACCTTCCACGATACCGGCGAGCAGCGTCGCGTTCTGCGCACGGCTGCCATTCATCTTCCAGTTACCTACAACGAGTTTGGGACGCATATTACCCCACAGTCAAATAACCCGCTATTCTAGCTGCCGTTCCGGGGGCGGTCAAACGATGGCTGAGGGTGCGTGTTGGAAAGACGTCGGGGCAATCCGGATCATCCGCCCCCACGCAAGCGGCGCCGGCGACGCCCGCGCGCGCTACGCCACCTGCAAGACGATCTTGCCGACATGCGTGCTGCTCTCCATCAGCGCGTGCGCCTGCGCCGCCGCCGCCAGCGGGAAGGTCCGGTAGATCACCGGCTTGATCTTCCCCGCTTCCAGCAACGGCCACACCCGCTCGCGCAGCTTGCGCGCGACCGCCTCCTTGAAGGCGACCGGCCGCGGCCGCAAGGTCGAGCCGCTGATCGTCAGGCGCCTGCGCAGCACCTGCGCCAGGTCGACGTTCGCCCTGGCCCCGCCCAGCAGCGCGATGAGGGCGATGCGTCCGTCGTCCGCCAGGCAATCGATCTCGCGCGCCACGTAGTCGCCGCCCACCATGTCGAGCACCACGTCCACGCCGCGGCCGGCAGTGAGCTCCTTCACGACCGCGACGAAATCCTCTTGCCGGTAATTGATCCCGCGCTCGGCGCCGAGCGCCTCGCAGGCCCGGCACTTGTCGTCGTTGCCGGCGGTGGCGAACACGCGGTGCCCGAACGCGGTGGCCAGCTGGATGGCCGTCACGCCGATGCCCGAGGTCCCGCCCTGCACCAGCAGCGTCTCGCCCTCGGACAGGCACGCACGGTCGAACACGTTGCTCCAGACGGTGAAAAAGGTTTCCGGCAGCGAGGCCGCTTCGACCATGCTCAAACCCGCGGGCACCGGCAGGCATTGCGCCACCGGCGCCGCGCAGTACTCGGCATACCCGCCGCCCTGCACCAGCGCGCAGACCAGGTCGCCTTTGGCAAAGCCGCTGCCTTCGAGGGCGCCGTCGACGATCTCGCCCGCCACTTCCAGCCCCGGCAAGTCGGACGCGCCCGGCGGCACCGGATAGTTGCCCTGCCGCTGGAACACGTCGGGCCGGTTGATGCCGGCCGCATGCACCCGGATCAGGACTTCGCCGGCCTTCAGTTCCGGCAGCGGCCGCTCGCACATCTGCAAGACCTCGGGTTTGCCCGGCTGGGTGATTTCGATTGCGCGCATGGTTCGCCTCCCCCTTGAGAAAACAACAATTGTACGTCAGCGCCAGCGCCTCCGTTCATCGCCGGGCGGCGCAGGTATTTCCTGCTGTTATGTTCGAGCGCAAACAAATTCTTTGGCGCATCGTCTTTTTAGCGAACGCTAGCGCTAACACAAGGAACGCGTGCGCGACCACCTTGCCCGCCCCACCCGCGCCGCATAGATTGAAGGACGCGGGCCCGGGCAGATGAGCCCACCACTCTTGCGAGGAGCACGGTCATGCAACCGATTTCGTCCACCCTGTCCGGCCTGGCCCGGCGTAGCGCGCTCGCCTTGGCGCTCGCCCTGCCCGGCCTGCCGGCCGGGGGCCGGCATTGGCACAGCGAGGGCTGGACCGGCAGCTGGGGCACCGCCCCGGCCGGGCCGGCGGCGCCCGCCAGGCTGCAGACCTTCGCCGACCAGACCCTGCGCCTGATCGTCCACACCAGCATCGGCGGCAACCGCGTGCGCATCCGCCTGTCCAACGAGTTCGGCAGCGCGCCCTTGCGGATCGGCGCCGCCCGCATCGGCGTGCGCGGCGCCGGTTCCGGCGTCGCGCCCGGGACCGACCGCGCCCTCACCTTCGGCGGCAACGCGTCGGTCACGATCGCGCCCGGCGCGCCGGTGCTGTCCGATCCGGTGGAATTGAACGTCCCGGCCCTGGGCGACCTGGCCGTCAGCCTCTACCTGCCGGGCACGGTGCAGGCCAGCACGATCCACGACAGCGGCCTGCGGACCAGTTACGTCTCGCCGCCGGGCGACTTCACGGCCGCCGCCACGCTGCCGGTGCAGCGCACGCTCACGGCCTGGCCTTTCCTCACCGGAGTCGACGTCGACAGCACGGCGCCGGCCATCGTGGCGCTGGGCGACTCGATCACCGGCGGCACGCGCAGCACGGTCGATACCGACAACGCCTGGCCCGCCTGGCTGGCGCGGCGCCTGCACGCCGTACGCGACCCGGTGCCCGGCCTGGACGCGCGCCCCGGCGTGGTGAACCGCGGCATCGGCGGCAGCCGCCTGCTCGGCGACTCCCCCGGCCCGCTGGCCGGACGCCGCATCCTCGATCGCTTCGACCGCGACGTGGCGGCCACCGCCGGCGTGCGCTACATGACGCTCATGATCGGCATTGACGACATCGGCAACAGCCCGAACGCGCACCCGGTTTCGCCTTCGGCACTGATCGCCGGCTACCGCCAGGTGATCGCGCGCGCCCACGCCAAGGGCATCGCCGTCTTCGGCGCGACGCTCACGCCGTTCGAGGGCGCCGCCTATTACGCGCCGCAAAAGGAAGCGGTGCGCCAGGCGGTGAACCACTGGATCCGTTCGAGCGGCGAGTTCGACGGCGTGATCGACTTCGACCTCGCCACGCGCGACCCGGCGCGACCGAGCCGCCTGCTGCCGGCCTATGACAGCGGCGACCATCTGCATCCGAACGACCTGGGCTACCAGGCGATGGGCGATGCCGTGCCGCTGGCGCTGTTCGGTTCGCCCGGGGCGGCCGCGGCCAAGCCGCTGCCGGCCGATCCGCAAGAGCACATGCAATGAAGCGGGGTCGGCAACCATGCGCAGTGCGGGAGCGCGCGCGGCGGCGGCTGCCGGCGAACCCGCTGCCCGGCGTCACCCGCCGCCCGTCCTCGACTGCGCCGGCAGCGGCGTCCCCACCTTCCAGGTGCGCGACAGCGCCTGCGCTTCCTCGATCTGTTCCTGCGTCATCGTCCTGGCGATCGCCGCACGCTGGCTGCCGGCATTCTGGTTGCCGTTGGCCGCGGCCAGGTTCCACAGCATGTAGGCGATCACCGGGTCGCCCGGCACGCCCGCCACCTGGTAGCGGTACATCAGGCCGAGCGCGTGCTGAGCTTCGCCGTGGCCCTGCTCGGCCGCTTTCCTGAACCAGGTGACGGCGTGCTTCTGGTCCTGCGGCACGGCGTTGCCCGTGTAGTACATGGCGCCGACCACATACTGCGCGTCGGCCTTGCCCTGCTGGGCAGCCTTCAGGTGCCAGGCGAAGGCCTGCTTGTAGTCGCGCGCGACGCCGCGGCCCATGTAATACATCAAGCCCAGCAGGTGCTGGGCATCGGCGTGGCCGGCGTGCGCGAGCGGCGCCACCTCGCGCATGGCTTGCGCATAGTTGCGCGCGTTGTACGCGCTCGCCGCCTCGGGGAAGCCCGCCTGCGCCGTGCCGCCGAGGCCGAGGCCGAACCCGAGCGCGACCGCTACGATAAATTTTTTCATTGTCCCCATGTGTGGATCGGTCTCCCGCGCGCCTTCGCCGGTCTCGGACCTGTTCTTACTTCCAGTTGACCTTGCCCAGGCCGTCGATGCTGGCCCGGCGATTGAGCGGCTTGCCGTAGACCGTGACCGAGCCCATGCCCGACAGGTTCAGGTTCGCGCTCTGGTGCGCCGTGATCGTCGCGTTGCCCAGGCCCGACAGTTCGAGCGTGACGGCATCGGCCGAGAACTGGCGCGCGTCCAGGCTGCCCAGCCCGGCCAGTTCGGCGCGCAAGGACTGGCTGCGTCCCAGCAGCGTCACATAGCCCGCGCCCTGCAGGTCGAGCATGATGCGTTCGCTGTTCATGCCGGCCAGCTTCATGCTGCCCACGCCGCCCAGGCTGGCGTTGATCAGGCGGAAGTCGACGTTCGCGTTCATCGAGCCGGCGCCGTCGAGCGACAGTTCCAGCTCATCTCCCTTGAAGCCGCTGATCTCGGTCGTGCCCACGCTCCCGGAACTGACTTCGCGCAGGTTCGGCAGCACGATCTCGGCGCGCGCGCCGTTCTTGCGCTGCATGCGCATCTCGTGCGTCCCGCTGCCGATGACGACCGTATCGCCGCTTTGCACGGTCGTCAGGCTGGCAAGCCAGCGCGGGTCGCCCGAGAGCACCAGCGAAGCCGGATAGCCCTGGCGCACGCGCAGGTCGACCATGCCGTCGATCTTGATGCGCACGACGCGCGCCTCCAGCGGACGGGTCTCGGTAACGGTGTCCGGCGCGGCCGATGCCAGGCCTGCCAGCGCCAACAGTCCGAAGGCCGCGAGGCCGATCTTCAAACAGTTGCTCATGTCTTCTCCGTAATGCTATCGATGTTCGGGTGCGAAAGCTGCCAGTCGCTACCAATGCAGCCACTATAGCGATGTGCTTGCGCCGCCCCGGCCGGTTTGCGACGGACTGTCGATTTCGGGCGCCAGGCGACCAATCGGCGGGTTCAAGACCTTGCGTTCGCTCAACATACATACGCAAAATAATTACTTTCTAACATGACCTTGCGCTAAGATGAAATGCTTCGCTTGCGCCCTTGCGCAGCGAATTTCATTCGACTCAGCCAATTTTTGAGGTCAATAATGCGCATGCGCCAACTTCCCCTCCTGCTGGCGGGGCTCGGCTTGTCAATGTCCGTCGCTGTCGCCGCTCCCCCTTCGGCGACTTCCGACAAGTGGGACTTGCCGGTCCACACCAAGAAACTCGACAACGGCCTGACCGTCATCGTCACCCCGGACAGCAGTTCGCCCACCGTCGGCGTCTCGGTCGTCTACCACGTCGGCATGCGGCTCGAGCCGAAGAACCGCACCGGCTTCGCCCACCTGTTCGAGCACCTGATGTTCCAGGGCACGCCGAACGCGCCGAAGGGCGTGTTCGACAAGACCATCACCGGCGGCGGCGGCCGCAACAACGGCTCGACCCGCGCCGACTTCACCAACTACATCGAGACCGCGCCGGCCTCCGCGCTGGAACCGATCCTGTGGCTGGAAGCGGACCGCATGAAGACGCTCGACTTCAACGCCGCGACGCTGAAGAACCAGCAGGACGTGGTCAAGGAAGAAATCCGCGTGAACGTGAAGAACCAGCCCTACGGCGGCTTCATGTGGATCGACATCGGCCAGCACGCCTTCCAGAAATGGGAAAACAACCATGACGGCTACGGCAGCTTCGAAGACCTCGAGAACGCCAGCCTGGACGATGTGCGCGCCTTCCACCGCGACTACTACGGCCCCAACAACGCGGTGCTGGCGATCGCCGGCGACGTGACCCCGGCCCAGGGCTTCGCGCTGGCCCAGAAATACTTCGGCGGCATCGCCGCCCGCCCGGTGCCGAAAGGCGGCGATTTCTCCGAACCGCTCAACACGGTGGAAAAGCGCATCGAGCAAAGCGACCCGCTGGCCCAGGTGCCGGCGCTGGCCGCGGCCTGGAAGGTGCCGGAACGCGGCAGCCGCGACCAGGCGCCGATCGCCGTCCTCGGCGAACTGCTGGCCGGGGGCGACGCCTCGGTGCTGTACCAGGGCCTGGTCAAGGGGCGCGAGCTGGCACTCAATACCGACGTGCTGTTCGGACTGACCAGCCCGTGGGAATACAACGGCCCGACCCTCCTGACCGTATATGCGTTGTACAAGCCGACGACGAATGCCGACGCCATCCTGGCCGCCATCGACGAAGAGATCGCCCGGATCGTCAAGGACGGCGTCGACGCCGCCACCCTCAAGCGCGTCAAGACGCGCATGCTGGCGGACTGGAACAACGGCCTGGAAAGCTTCATCAGCCGCGCCGACACCCTGGCCCGCCTGCAGACCCTGTGGGGCGACGCCAACGTCGTCAACAAGATCCCGGGCTGGATCGAGGGCGTCACGTCCGCCGACATCCAGCGCGCGGCCTCGATCTACCTGGTCAAGAACAACCGCACCGTCATCGACCGCAAGCCCGTCGCCAAAGTCGCGGCTGCCGGCGCACGGACCACGCCGCCTGCCGGCGCACAGCAATGAGGAGCCCAGCGATGAAAAAACTGATGCTGACACTGGCGATCTCGCTCGCCTTCGCCCCGGCCGCCTATAGCGCCACTGCCGCCGCCCCTGCCGCCCGGGCCGGCGCCATGCCCGCCTACGGCGCCGACAAGCCGATCCCGACGCCGAAGATCGTCAAGAAAACGCTCGCCAACGGCATGACCGTCTGGGTCGTGCCGCGCCAGGGCCTGCCGCGCGTGGACTACGTGCTGGCCGTGCGCGGCGCCGGCTATGCCGCCGACGCGCGCGGCAACCCCGGTTTCGCCAACCTGCTGGCCGGGATGATCAACGAAGGCAGCGCCAAGCGCGATTCGCGCGCGATCGCCGAAGCGGCCCAGGGCATGGGCGGCTCGGTCGCCGCGGGCGCGGCCTCGGACGGCATCTCCGTCTCGGCCAATGCCGTGTCCTCGCAGGCGGCGCCGATGATCTCGCTGCTGGCCGAAGTGACGCGCACGCCCAGCTTCCCGGCCAAGGAAGTCGAACTGGCCAAGGCCAATGCGCTGCAGGCGCTGATGGCGGCCGAAGCGACGCCGCGTTTCCGCGCCGAGCGCGCGATCAGCCAGGCGGTCTACGGCGAGCACCCGTATGGCCACACCCAGCCGACCGCCGCGGCGATCAATGCGGTGACCCAGGACATGCTGCGCACCGAGCACGCCAGGCGCTTCCGTCCGGACCGCACGCTGCTGGTGATCACCGGCCGCATCAGGGAAGCCGAGGCGATGAAGCTGGCGCAGGCCGCCTTCGGCGACTGGAAGGCCGAAGGTCCGGCATTGGCCGACACCGCGCCTGCGCCGCGCGCGGCCAGGCCGGCGCGCATGCTGCTGCAGCGCGCCGGCAGCGTGCAGTCGACCATCCGCGTCGGCGGTCCCGGCATCCAGGCCAGCGCCGACGAACAGGTGCCGCTGCGCCTGGCCAGCACCATCCTCGGCGGCGGCTTCTCGAGCCGCGTCAACCTGAACCTGCGCGAGGCCAAGGGTTATACCTACGGCGCCTCGGCCGGGGCGCGCATGAACCGCGTCGGCGGCGCCATCGTCGGCGGCGCCGACGTGCGCAACGAAGTCACCGGTGCCGCCCTGACCGAATACTTCAACGAGTACCGGCGCATCGGCACCGAACTGGTCCCGGAGGACGAGATGACGATGAACAAGCGCTACGTCGCCGGCGGCTACCTGATCAGCAACCAGCTGCAGGGCGCGGTCGCCAACACGCTGGCGCAGAACTGGCTGATCGGCCTGCCGCCCGAGTTCCTCGGGCAGTACGTGCCGCTGATCCGGAAGGTGACGCCGCAGCAGGTGCGCGACGTATCGAAGAAGTATTTCGCGCCCGAGGCGCAGTCGATCGTCGTGGTCGGCGATCCGAAGGCGGTGGGCGAGCAGCTCAAGCCGTTCGGTGAATTTACGGTCAGCGAAAAATAATACCGTTCAACCGGTTCGATGCCCGCCGCGCGCGGGCATTTTTTTTGGCGCTGTCACCGCTACGTGTAGAAATTGAACTGCTGGGCTCTAGCGAGGTCGAACTGCCATTCGACCATCGAGCGGACTCTGGCATGCAGGCAAGACGCTTCACAACATGGCTACGGCAACAAGGGGCAGTTGCACCGGCATCTGCTGCCTGTGCTTGCCCCCCACGTTCCGCTGGTAACGGACGGGCATCGGGCGTACCGGAGCTTTGCGCGCGAAGCGGGCATCTCGCACCAGTACGTGAACATGCGCCTGGGCGAGCGGGTGCGCGGCGCCGTCCATGTGCAAAACGTGAACGCCTATCAGCGCCGATTCAGGCAATGGCTAAGTACTCGCCCAAAAATAAATGTGCTTTTGGCTGCCAGAACCGGCGCGTTGCTGCGTTGACTCCTGCTTGCAGTGCTCGCACTGCGGCGCACTCGCCGCCTTGCACCGCATCCGGTTCTGTTTGCCAAAATTCACATTTATTTCCGGTCGAGTACTTAGCACGCTTCCATGGCGTTGCTTCACGGTACTTGCCGAATTACCTGGGCTGGCGCCGGGCGCTCGATGGCGAGCGCATTGCGTCACCGGAGCGCTTCCTGCGAGCGGCAATGGGACTCGTCCACACGTAACGGTGACAGCGCCTTTTTTTTTGGCGCATGCATCCGCATGGCCACGCGGCACCGCGCGGCGTTCAATGCAGCAAGGCCGTTCCCCGCTCCCGCCGCAGCGCGCTCATCACCTCCTGCACCGGCAAATGCCAGGCCAGCTCCGTATTCGTGTGATGCCATGCATGCTTCGGCCGGTACTCGACGCCGATCGCCAGGTTCGAATTCATCGCCCCGAACCAGTCCGCTTCGCCCATCACGTCGACGATCTTGCGATAGCGCGGCGGCATGGCGATCGCGGCCGAGACGGTGACGATGCCGATTTCGGCCAGGTGGGCGTCGGCCTGGGCGTCGCGCAGCGCGTACAGCGCTTCGGAGATCACCAGGTTGCCCTTCGAATGCCCGGTCAGCAGCCCGAAGCGGAAGCGCCGGTCGGTCAACAGCGCGCACAGGGTGCGCGTGTCGAGGCTGGCGCGGGCGACGTTGGGCGGGGCCGACAGGCGCAGGTCGGAGGCGCCGCCGCGCGCGAACTCGTCGATCTGCTCGAAGGCGTGGCGCATGCGGTTCAGGGTGCCGAACCAGAACCAGCCGCCCAGCGCTTCGGTGAGCAGGTCGGCCAGTCCGTAGCCCGACACGAGCGCGGCCACCGGCTCGCCGAAGGCGTCGGCCACGTTGCGGGCGAAAGCGGCGGTGCCGAGGGCCGAGCTGCCGACGCCGGCCACGGCCAGGATGCGCGTGCCGCCGCCGCCGCGCGCGGCGAACTCGTCGAGGCTGGGACACAGGTGCAGCATGCCGCCGCCCGAGGGCGGCACGACCAGCAAGGCGCCTTCGCGCGCCAGCCAGGGTGCCAGCGACGCCGCTTCGGCGGGATCGATGACTTTCAGGTCGTAGAAGAAGGCGTCGAGCACCGTGTTACGGCGGCGCCAGAATTCGAGCGCGGCTTCGCGCGCGGGCGTCTTCGCCTGGACGACCTCGGTGGTGGTATCGCGTGGGAGCTGGGCGGACGCCAGCACGAGCGGGGTCCTGAACGTCGGTAGCCGGTCCATGGCGCGTCTCCTGGAAGAGCCGGCAAGGCACCGCCGGCGCATTCCCGTTAGAGGCCGCGCGCGGCGAGAAGTTCACCGCCGCGTCCGCAGGAAGGACGCGAAGCGCGCCCGCGAACGGCGGCGCGCCGGTCAGCCGCGCAGCGCCTTTTCCAGGTCTTCCAGCTCGGCCGGCTTGACCAGGTGCGCGTCGAAGCCCGCTTCCTGGGCGCGGCGCCGGTCTTCGGGCGAGCCGTAGCCGGTGTGCGCGACCAGGCGGATGTGCGCCAGCGCCGGGTTGGCCTTGATCATGCGCGCCAGCTGGTAGCCGTCGGCGCCCGGCAGGCCGATGTCGAGCACGATCACCTGCGGACGGTGGCGCAGGGCCAGCGCGTCGATCTGGGTAGCGTCGGACGTGGTCCAGGTTTCATGGCCCATCTCGGCCAGCAGGAAACCCATCATCTCCATGGCGTCGACGTTGTCGTCGACCAGCAGCACGCGCAGGCCGGCGGCGCGGCCGGCTTCCCGCTCGGCCTCGCCGGTCGCGCAGGCGGCGCTGGCCGTGCGCAGCACCGGCAGCTCGACCGTGAAGGTGCTGCCCATGCCGATGCCCGGGCTTTCGGCGCGCAGGTGGCCGCCGTGCATCTCGAGCAGGCGCGACACCAGCGACAGGCCGATGCCGAGGCCTTCGGGCGCGCGGTCCGGCGGCACCGCGGCCTGGGCGAACATGCCGAAGATGCGCGGCAGGTTGTCCTCGGCGATGCCGATGCCGTTGTCGATCACCGCGATATGGACGTCGTCGCCATGCAAGGCGATCCGCAGCGTGATCTCGCCGCCCTTGGGCGTGAACTTGGCGGCGTTGTGCAGCAGGTTGCCCATCGACTGCGCCAGGCGCACCGGGTCGCCGGCGACCCAGACCTGGCAGTCGGGCTGCTCGACGGCGAGCTTGTGGCCGCGCGCCCCGATCAGCGGGCCGGCGGTCTCGATCGCCTGGGCGATCACGGCGCCGAGGTCGACTTCTTCGCGGCGCAGCACGATCTTGCCTTCCGATATGCGCGCCACGTCGAGCAGGTCGTCGACCAGGTGCGCCAGGTGGTCGACCTGGCGCAGGATGACTTCGCGCGCGTGCGCATGGCGCTCGCCGGCGTGCTCGCCGCCCACGCCGAGCAGCGTGGCGGCATTGCGGATCGGGCTCAGCGGATTGCGCAGCTCGTGCGCCAGCGTGGCCAGGAACTGGTTCTTGTTGGCGTCGGCCGCGCGCAGCAGCGCTTCCATTTCCTTCCTTGCCGAGACGTCGCTGGTGACGCGCGCCACGCGGTAGACCTCGCCGCGCGCGTTACGCACCGCGAACAGGCGGTCACGCACCCAGCGCATGGCGCCGTCGGGCAGCATCAGGCGGAATTCTTCGTCGTAGTACGGGTGGGTGGCCAGCGTGGCCCAGCGTCCTTGCAGGCGCGCGCGGTCGTCGGCATGCACGGCGTCGAGCCAGCTGGCGTGCTGGCGGCGCAGCGATTCGCAGCTGCGGCCCCAGATCGTCGCATAGGCCGGGCTCACATAGGCCAGCACGCCGTCGGGCGCGGAGAACATCCAGAACACGTCCTCGACGTTGTCGGTCAGCTGGCGGAAGCGCTCCTCGCTCTCGCGCAGCTCGTCCTGGGTCTGGCGCATGCGCAGCAGCGCGTTCACGTTGGCGATCAGTTCGTCGGCCTCGATCGGCGCGGCCAGGTAATTGTCGGCGCCGCCCTCGAGACCGCGGATCTTGTCGGCGCGGCCCGTGAGCGCCGCCGAGGTCTGCAGCACCAGCACGCAGTTGGTGTCGGGATCGGCCTTGATGCGGCGGCAGACCTCGATGCCGTTGATGTCGGGCAGCTTCACGTCCAGCAGCACCAGGGCCGGATTGTCCTCGCGGACCATCGCCAGCGCATCGGTGCCGTTGGCCGCCTCGAGGACCCGGAACCCGGCGCTTTGCAGGATGCGGGTCTTCGCGTAGCGCGCGCCGTCGTTGTCGTCAACGTTGAGGATCGTGGGTGGAGTGGCGGTCATGGTTTCGGTGTCTCAGGTGCTGGCAGGCGCCGGATGGGGAAATTGACGCGGCAGCGTCAGCATGAAGGTCGAGCCCACGCCGGGCCGGCTGGTGACGTCGACGCGCCCTCCCAGCAGCTCGGCCAGGCGGCGGCATAGCGGCAGGCCCAGGCCCGTGCCCTTGCTGCGCCGCTGGAGCGGGTTTTCCACCTGGGCGAACTCTTCGAAAATCAGGTGCATGTGGTCGGCATCGATGCCGATCCCGGTGTCGGTCACGGCGAAGGTCAGCGTGTCGGCCTCGGCGTCATGGGCGGCGCTCACGCGCACCGAGCCGTCCTCGGTGAATTTCAGGGCGTTCGAGATGAAATTGCGCAGGATCTGCGACAGCATGCCCTCGTCCGAATCGAAGGCGTCGTCGATGCCGCCGTTGTCGAACACCAGTTCGACGCGCTCGGCGTCGACCAGCGGGCGCATCATGCCCTTCAGGGCACGGAACATGTTGTCGACGACGACCGGCGCCGGTTGCGCCTCGACGCGGCCGGCCTCGATCTTGGCCAGGTCGAGCAGGTCGTTGACCAGTTCCGACATCTCGGTGGCGGTGCGCTCAATCAGCCAGACCTGGCGCTCCTGCTCGGGCGTGAGCTCGCCGTCCATGCGGTCGAGCAGGAGCTTGGCGAGCGCCCGGATCGAAGACAGCGGCGTGCGCAGTTCATGGCTGGTATTGGACAGGAAGCGCGACTTCATTTCGTCGGCGCGGCGCAGGTGCTCGGCCTTGTCCTCGATCTCGGCGTACAGTGCGACGATGCCGCGATTGGTGTCTTCCAGCTCGCGCGTGAGCGACATCAGGTCTTCCTGGCGCTCGCGCAGTTCGGCCAGGGTCTCGACCAGCTCGCGGTTTTGCTGTTGCACTTCCTCGATCGAATTGCCGACCGGCGTGGCGGCCAGTTCGGTGGCGATCTGGGCCAGCCGCGTCGGGCTGACCGGCTGCTGCGGCGCCAGCGCCTTGCACATGCGCACGAACGGGGCGCCGTCCGCGGCGCCGGTGGCGCATGTATCCATCAGCCGGTGCGCGGTGACCAGCGCCGCGTCGAGCAGCATCGCCCCTTCGCTGTGCGGCGCCGAAGCGCGCACGGCGCTCACGGCCACCTCGAGCTGCTGGCGGTCGGGCAGGTCGCTCAGCACGAACACGGCGCGCGCGCTGATGCCGGCGTGGCAGGCCGCGCGCGCGACCTCCGAGACAGCGGTGGCGATGCGCACCTGGTCCTGCTTGGCGAAGCCGAGCAGGTTCGTCACGTGGCGCGCGCGCTGGCGCACCAGGACCACGTCCTTGTCGCTCTCGAGGGCGACGGCGAGGATGCGCTGGCTCATGCGCGTCCCGGCTTGCGCCGCACGACCAGGACCATGGCGTCGTCGCGGCGGCGGATGAAGTCGCGCATCAGCATGGCCGCCACCAGCGCGGGACTGCGTGCCAGCAGGCCCGGATAGCGGCTCAGGTCCCACTGGGTCTGGATGCCGTCCGAGTGCAGGATGCACAGCGCATCGGGCGGGCAAGGCAGGGAGAATTCCTGCACCTTGCGCATGTTGTGCCCGACGATGCCGTTGTGCGAGATCAGGGCGCGCCGGGTCTCGCCGTCGATCACCCAGGCGCCGATGTTGCCGATGCCGGCAAAGCGCACGACGTCGTTGTCGAAGTCGATGCGCGCCGCCGCCAGCGCCGCGCCGCGGGTGCCGCGCAGCGCCTCGTGGGCCGCGTCGACCAGGGGTCCGGGCTCCGACGACGGCAGGCGCTGGAGCTGGGCCAGCGCCGCCTGCGCCGCGATGGCCGCCTGCGGACCGTGGCCCAGGCCGTCGACGGCGAGCAAGGTGGCGCCGCTCGGGTCGCAGGCCACGCCCCAGCCGTCGCCGCAGGCATCCTCGCCCGCCAGCGGCACGGTCAGCGCGCCCACGTCGACCATGCACAGGCCCGGTCCCGCCTCGTCGCGCCACAGGCGCATGAAGAACAGGGCGCCCTTGGCGGGCGCCGACCAGACATCGAATTCGTCGGCCAGGCGGCGCAGCGCACCGAGTCCGGTGCCCGACGTCCCGGCGGTGGACATGCCGTCGCGCAGGCAGGCGTCGACGTCGGCAATGCCCGGACCGCAGTCGACCGCCAGCACGTCGACCCCGGGCACGCCTTCGGACTGGGCCACGTTCAGGTAGAGCATGCCTTCGCCGGCATGCTTGAGCAGGTTGGTGCCGGCCTCGGTGACGATCAGCGCCAGCGAGCCGGCGCGTGTTTCATTGAAACCTAGTTCGAACGCCAGCTTCTGCCCGGCGCGGCGCACCGCAGCGATGTCGCTGGCGTGCACGATCGGATACGCATGTTGCGTGCTCAGGGAGCTGATCAGCGTTTCCATTTCACGACCGCGATGGCGGTTCCCTCTCCCGAACGGGTGTCGATCTCGAATTCGTCGACAAGGCGTTTCGCGCCGCCCAGGCCGAGGCCCAGGCCGCCGCCAGAGGTGTAACCATCCCGCAAGGCCAGAGCGAGGTCGGGAATGCCGGGACCGCTGTCGACGAACACCAGGCCGACACCCTGGCGCACGCCATCGGCCAGCTTGTCCAGATACACGGCACCGCCGCCGCCATACTTGATCGTATTGCGCGCCAGTTCGCTCGCAGCGGTGATGAGCTTGGTCTGGTCGACCAGTGACAGGCCGATGGCCACGGCACGCTCGCGCACATGGCGGCGCAGGCCAACGACGTCCTCGTCGGTACGCAGCGGCACGCTGGCACGCTCGATGCGTTGCCTGGCATTGCGCTCCAGCAGGTTTGTCCCGAATCCGACTGGTGATTCAGTCGCGGTGTTCATCTATTCAAGTTCTTTCCGAGCAGGGCCATGCCCTTCTCGACGTTCAGCGCCGTCTTGACGCCGTGCAAGGTCAGCCCCAGCTCGACCAGGGTGATCGCCACCGCCGGCTGCATGCCGACGACCACGGTCTGGGCATCGAGCACGCGCGCCATGGCCGCGGTATTGCTGATCATACGCCCAATGAAGGAGTCGACCAGGTCGAGCGCGGAAATATCGATCAGCACACCCTTGGCGCTATCGCGCACGATACGCTCGGTCAAGTCGTCCTGCAAGGTCATGGCCAGGCGGTCGTGCATGTCGACCTGGATAGTGACCAGTAGCAGGTCACCCATCCGCAGGATAGGAATGCGTTCCATCGTCGTCCCGATTCTTCTTAGTTCTTATTGCCGATGGTAACCGAAGCACCGGTCCGTTCGAGGGCGACCAGGAAGGCGTCGGCCAGGGTTGCCTTGGTGACGACGTCTTCCAGGTTCACGCCCAGGTGGACGATGGTCTGGGCGATCTGCGGGCGGATGCCGCTGATGATGCAGTCAGCGCCCATCAGGCGCGCGGCGGCGATCGTCTTCATCAAGTGCTGGGCGACCAGGGTGTCGACCATCGGCACGCCGGTAATGTCGATGATGGCGATCACGGCGCCGGTATCGACGATCTTTTGCAGGATGTTTTCCATCACCACCTGGGTACGGGCCGAGTCGAGCGTGCCGATCAGCGGCAGCGCCAGGATGCCGTTCCACAGTTTCACGACCGGGGTCGACAGCTCGAGCAGCTCCTGCTGCTGGCGCACGATGATCTGGTCGCGCGCTTTCTGGAACACTTCGATGGTGTACAGCCCGAACTTGTCGAGCAGCGAACTGACCGCCCACGAAGCGGCGGCCAGGTTAGCAGGGTCGTTGGCAAACGCGGCCGTCAGCTGGCCGAACAAGGGCTGCTTGAGCGAGAACACGAAGCTGGCCGTCTCGCTCGGGGTCGAACCGCTTTTCGCGCGGCTCGATGAAATTTCGGCCAGCAGGTCGCGTACCTCGTCCCACGAACGGTGCTCGATGTTCTCCAGTTCGCCGCTGCGGGTCGCATTCGCGAAGGCCGCCAGGAATTGCTGGCAATGCTGGCGCAGCTGCTCGCGCGAGCTGCTGGTACCGCGCACGATCATGGCTTCGAGCTGGGAAATCCACTGCGAGCCGATTTCCGCCTCGTGCTCCTGGATGATCTGGCTGATGCGGGTAGCGTTGTCTTTCGTGGTCATCGATGGGTCCTGGTTTTGGTCGTTCGGTCGTGGATGCGTCCGTGTCTTGAACGAACTGCTCCACAATTGGAGAATCCCTGACTATAACACTTATTGCCGCGTTTCCTCATGACACGTGCATGCGGCGACCGGGCCTTCCGGCGCCTTGCGTGGCCACCTAGCGCGCTCTTGAATGCAGAACTTTGACCTTCGACAAAAGTCTGCCGCGCAGACATTGGTAGCCTAATGTGTCGCATCAGAACAGTTTCCGCCGTTCCATGCCGACACTGCTCACCGCCTCCGGACCAAGGGGTCCTCGTCTTAAGGAGAAGCCATATGAAGTCGTTATTCGCTCGGCCTGAAAAATTCCTGTACCGGCGCAACACGCGGGTGGCCAGTTTCCTCTCCGGCACCAGGTTCGGCGTCGTCGTCGCGGTCCTGGTGATGCTGGTCTCGACATTGAGTTGAACGGGCGGCTGCCCTGCCCCAGGCGCGCCATTCGCAGGACGCGAAGCGCGTGATCGAAAAAAACCGCCAGGCTCACGCACTGGCGGTTTTTTTGCAGGGGGCGGCAAGCCGCCGCGAACAGCGTTTACTGCGCGGCCGCTGCGGCCGGATCGGCCGCCTTCATCGACAGCTTCAGACGGCCGCGCTCGTCGGTCTCGAGGACCTTGACGCGCACTTGCTGGCCTTCCTTCAGGTAGTCGGCCACGGCGTTGACGCGCTCGTTGGCGATCTGCGAGATGTGCAGCAGGCCGTCCTTGCCCGGCATGACTTGCACGATGGCGCCGAAGTCGAGCAATTTGAGGACGGTGCCGTCGTAGGTCTTGCCCACTTCGACCGAGGCGGTCAGCTCTTCGATGCGGCGCTTGGCTTCCTGGCCGGCGGCGGCGTCGACGGAGGCGATGGTGACCAGGCCTTCGTCGGTGATGTCGATCTGGGTGCCGGTTTCTTCGGTCAGCGCGCGGATGACGGCGCCGCCCTTGCCGATGACGTCACGGATCTTCTCCGGGTTGATCTTGATCGTGATCAGGCGTGGGGCGAAGTCCGACAGTTCGGTCTTCACGGTCGGCACGGCCTTCTGCATCTCGGCCAGGATGTGCTGGCGGGCTTCCTTGGCTTGCGCCAGCGCCACCTGCATGATTTCCTTGGTGATGCCCATGATCTTGATGTCCATCTGCAGCGCGGTAATGCCCGCAGGCGTACCCGCGACCTTGAAGTCCATGTCGCCCAGGTGGTCTTCGTCGCCGAGGATGTCGGTCAGGACGGCGAACTTGCCGCCTTCCTTGATCAGGCCCATGGCGATGCCGGCGACGTGCGCCTTCATCGGCACGCCCGCGTCCATCAGCGCCAGGCAGCCGCCGCAGACCGATGCCATCGACGAGGAACCGTTCGATTCGGTGATTTCCGACACCAGGCGGACCGAGTAGCTGAAGTCTTCCGGGTTAGGCAGGGCGGCGACCAGCGCGCGCTTGGCCAGGCGGCCGTGGCCGATTTCGCGGCGCTTCGGGGTGCCGACACGGCCGGTTTCGCCGGTGGCGAACGGCGGCATGTTGTAGTGCATCATGAAGTCGTCGGTGTACTCGCCCATCAGCGCGTCGATCTTCTGGCTGTCGCGGGCGGTGCCGAGGGTCGCGATGACCAGCGCCTGGGTTTCGCCGCGGGTGAACAGGGCCGAACCGTGGGTACGCGGCAGCACGCCGGTACGGATCGCGATCGGACGCACGGTGCGGGTGTCGCGGCCGTCGATGCGCGGCTCGCCGTCGAGGATCTGCGAACGCACGACCTTCGCTTCCATGTCGAACAGGATGTTGCCGACTTCGCCGTTGTCGGCCTGGATGCCCTGTTCCGACAGGGCCGCCATGACTTCGCTCGACAGCGACTTCAGCTTTTGCTGGCGTGCCGATTTTTCGCGGGTCTGGTAGGCGTCGCGGATTTTTGCCGACGCCAGTTCGCCCACTTGCGCGATCAGGGTCTCGTTCTTCGCAGGGGCGGTCCACTCGACTTCCGGCTTGCCGCCTTCTTCGACCAGGGCGTGGATGGCATCGATGACGACACGCATCTGGTCGTGGCCGAAGACGACCGCGCCCAGCATGATTTCCTCGGACAGCTGCTGCGCTTCGGATTCGACCATCAGCACGGCCGTTTCGGTACCGGCGACGACCAGGTCCATCTGCGAGGTTTTCAGCTGGGTGGTGCTCGGGTTGAGGATGTACTGGCCGTTGGCGTAGCCGACGCGGGCGGCGCCGATCGGGCCGTTGAACGGAACGCCGGCAACGCACAGGGCGGCCGAGGCGCCGATCATCGCCGGGATGTCCGGATCGATTTCAGGGTTGACCGACAGCACGTGGATGATGACCTGGACTTCGTTCAGGTAGCCTTCCGGGAACAGCGGGCGGATCGGACGGTCGATCAGGCGCGAGGTCAGCGTTTCTTTTTCGGAAGGACGGCCTTCGCGCTTGAAGAAACCGCCCGGGATTTTACCGGCAGCATACGTTTTTTCGATGTAATCGACGGTCAGCGGGAAGAAGTCCTGGCCCGGCTTGGCGTCCTTGCGGGCGACGACGGTGGCCAGCACGACGGTGTCTTCCACCGACACCAGGACGGCGCCGGAAGCCTGACGCGCGATTTCACCGGTCTCCAGGGTGACGGTATGTTGGCCGTACTGGAAGGTCTTCGTAACTTTGTTAAACATGGGTAATCCCTTTCTATTTGCCGACAGATTTTCAGGAGCTGTCGTTCACCTCACCGCGCATGGCTGATCCAGCCACCGTTAAGGGCGCCGTGGCGCCCTCCTTCTACAAAACTGCATGCTGCACACATCCAAAACAAAAAATGCCCGCGACAGTGGAAACTGACGCAGGCATTTCCTTGACTAGACCGTCAGGCGCAAAGATTACTTGCGCAGGCCGAGTTTGGCGATCAGGTCGCGGTAACGATTCAGGTCTTTGCTCTTCAGGTAAGACAGCAGGCTCTTGCGACGGTTGACCATCATGATCAGGCCGCGGCGCGAGTGGTGGTCTTTCTGGTGGGCTTTGAAGTGGCCGTTCAGTTCGTTGATGCGTGCGGTCAGCAGGGCGACCTGGACTTCCGGCGAGCCGGTGTCGTTCTGGCCACGTGCGTTGTCGGCGATAATTGCCGACTTGTCGATGTTTTCTACGGACATGATGTTACCTTTCACATGCGGTGCAAGAGTCGTAACCCAGCGCACCGTGATTTGATTAAAAAAACCCTGCCCATGCGGACAGACCCGCAAGTATATGCGAAAACAGTTGGCGTCACCAGCTTTTGCTGCGGCCCGCTTCAGGCATCATGGGGGTCATCGGGCTTTTTTGCGGGGATTGCCATGCAGACGATGTTCAGAATTACAACGATGTGCGCCGCGCTGCTGCTCGGCGCATGCGCCGGGCCCCTGTTACGCCAGGCACCGGCCGTCGGCGAGCCGCTTGCCGCCGTCACCGCCACGCTGGGGCCGCCGACGGCCGTCTACCCTGCCCCCGACGGCGGCCAGGTGCTCGAGTACGCCACCGCTCCCTTCGGCCAGTTCACCTGGATGGCCGGCATCGGGCCGGACGGACGCCTGCGCTCCTACGAACAGGTGCTCACCGGCGAAAAATTCGCCACGATCAAGGTCGACCGGGCGACCAAGGCCGACGTGCTGCGCACCATCGGCCGGCCGGCCGAGCAGTCGCGCGTCCGCTTGCGCAATTACGAAGTCTGGTCGTACCGCTACAAGGAGGCGGGCGTCTGGAACTCGCTGATGCACGTGCATTTCGACGAGGCAGGCGTCGTGCGCCAGATGATGAACGGCCCCGATCCCCTGTTCGAGGTACGCGACCGGAATTTCTGGTGAAAATCCTTACGGCGCCCGCCCGCCGGCGCGGATGAAGGCCTCGACGGCGTCGAGCGTCGGCGCCAGTTTTTGCAGCGAGCTCGATAGCGACGCGACCAGGGTCGTGTGGGTCACGCCGTCATAGTAGAGCTCGCTCACCGGCACGTTCGCGGCGCGCAGCTTGCCGGCCAAGCCGCCGGTATTGCGCGCCGGATTGACCAGGCTGTCGTCGTTCGCCGCGATCAGGAGCGCCGGCGGCGAGGATGCATTCACGTGCCTGACCGGCTGCGAATCGGCCGGCGTGTCCGGCGCGCTGAAGACGGGCTGCGTGGTGCGGTTTTGCACCGGCAGGAAATCGTAGGGGCCGGCCAGGCCGATCCAGCCGCGCAGCATGGCCGGCTGCAAGCCCTGCCGGCCCAGCCAGCGCGGGTCGAGCGCCAGCATGGCGGCGTTGTAGGCGCCGGCGCTGTGGCCCATCAGGAAAATGCGCTGCGGGTCGCCGCCGTGGCGCGCGATCTCGCGCGCGGTCCAGGCGACGGCGCCTGCGCCATCGACGAGGAAATCCGGATAGCGCACTTGCGGGTAGAGGCGGTAGTCGGGCACGACGACCACGAAGCCGCGCGCGGCCAGCGCGCGGCCGACGAAGGCGTAGTCGGCGCGCTTGCCGCTGACCCAGTTGCCGCCGTAGAAAAAGACGACCACCGGCGCCTTGTCCGCGTTCGCAGCCGGCCGGTACACGTCGAGCATGTTGCGCGGATCGGCGCCGTAGGGGATCGCGGCCGTGGCGGTGACCGTGCCGGCGGGCGAGACGGCATTCACCACCGTGAGCGGCGAACAGGCGGCGATGGCGCCGGCCGCCAGCACGGCGGCGCTGTAGAGGATGAGTTTGTTCATGCCCCGAGTATATTGGCCGTGGCAAGGAACGTGGCGCACCCGAGCCGGCAAGGGAGTGCCTCTGGCCGCTGCCGGGCGCCGGAAACGATGGACGAAGAAGCGGGCAAAGCCGATGCCGGTCACGACTGCGCAGTGACCCGCTCCACGCGCGCGACAGCCGCATGCTCGGCTGGCGCCGGTTGGTGGGAAGCGCCGGCCGGTGCGCGCGATCCTAGCGACGCTCGACTTTATCGTTCTCGACCGGTCCGTCGGTCGGGATGATGCTGACCCGCTTGCCCCTGGCGCGCTGCAGCACGAACACCACGTAGCCCGACAGACCATAGACGACGAAGATCGGCCACAGGACCTTGGTCGGATCGCTCGCCACCAGCGCCAGCGCAAGCACGATCAGGAAGACCACGATGAACGGCACCGACTTGCGGAAGTTGACGTCCTTGAAGCTGTAGAACGGCACGTTCGATACCATCGTCAGGCCGGCGAACAGGGCCAGGCACCAGCTCACCCAGTCGACCTGGCGCGCGCTGATGTTGATGTCCGGATCGGTCATGAACATGATGAAGCCGACCACCAGGCCTGCCGCCGCCGGGCTGGGCAAGCCCTGGAAGAAGCGCTTGTCCACCACCTCGATATTCGTGTTGAAGCGTGCCAGGCGCAGCGCGGCGCCGGCGCAATAGACGAAGGCGGCGATCCAGCCGAGCTTGCCCAGGCCGCGCAGCGACCATTCGTAGATCACCAGCGCCGGCGCGGCGCCGAAGGACACCATGTCCGACAGGCTGTCGTACTGCGCGCCGAATTCCGACTGCGTATTGGTCAGGCGCGCGACGCGCCCGTCGAGCGCGTCGAGAATCATGGCGATGAACACGGCCCAGCAGGCATGGTCGAAGCGCTGGTTCATTGCCATCACGATTGCGTAGAAACCGCAGAACAGCGCAGCGGTCGTGAAGGCATTCGGCAACAGATAGATGCCGCGCCCGCGCGGACCGCCCTTGTCTTCCGCCCGGCGGCCGAAGCGCTTGAGGCGGGCAAATCGTGGCGCGCGGGGCGCTGCCCCATTTTTCTTACGTCGTGGAAAGGCTGGCATAAAGTCCCGTGTTCAAGAGTGAGCGCGTTTCGCTAGGTGCTCGACCGGCGATAATGTGAATCCAGGCAAACAGAACCGGTCGCGGTGCAAGCGCGCCGGTTCCGGAAGCAGGGAAACACATGGTGTGACAAGCGAGCAGTTCGCGCCGTTTCCCCCATTATAGGGGCGGGAACGGCATGTTAGCGAACGGATACTATTGGAATCCATATCGGCTAACGGTGTCGCCGCCGAAGCGATTCCTTACTTGAACTTCACCTTGCCCACCAGGCGCATCTGCAGCGTCGTCTCGCCCGGCTCGAAACTCGGTTCCGGCATGGCGTCGTCGGCCGCCTTCATGCGCGCGCCGGCCACCATCGCCGACTGCATCTCGGGACGGCCGCCATAGTTGCCGGAGCCCTCGAAGTCGACCGTATCGATCACCGCATCGGACGGCTGGCGTCCCATCGCGCGCGCGATCGAGACGATGCGTTCGTTGAGGTTGCGGTAGGTTTCGGCGATGCGGCGCTCGTCCAGCATCTTCTCGGTCGCCGGCGCCAGCCCGAAATGCACGCCATTGATCTGCAGCACCTTCTGCGCCGCGGCGGCCGTCCTCGGCAGCCCGGCCAGGCTGGTCGTCTTGACCTCCAGATATTGCCCAACGCGCCAGCCGTTCGGCACCGGCCTGCCCGGGCTGCGGCTGGCTGGCAGCGGCGGCACCGGCGGTTCCGCGTAGACCGGGTAGGTGTAATAGCCTTGCGTCTTCAACTCGGCTTGCGGATCGGCGCGGCGCACGATCTCGGTGCCTTCTTTCATCTTGCGGTTCACGCGCGCGGCGGCCGCCTGTTTATCCTTGTCGAATTCCTCGACGGCGAAGGTCACCCATGCCATGTCGTTGGCATGGCGCACCTCGCCATTGGCCGGTACGATGACCGTGGTGCCGCTCGTGGCTGGCGCCGGCGCGCTTTGCGCGCCGGCGTGACTTGCCGCAACAAGGCTGGCGACGAGAACAAGCTTCGGAAGGGACATGGTTTTCTCCAGGCTGAGTGAAAGTGGTTTCACTCTTACGATAGCGCCGCTCCCCATTCCGTTGTGATCTTGTAATGGAAAGTTGCAACTTCGATCGCCTGGCGCGACCTCAGTTCTTCGACTGGTCGACCAGCTTGTTCTTCGCGATCCACGGCATCATCGCGCGCAGCTTGGCGCCCACTTCCTCGATCTGGTGTTCCGAGGTGAGGCGGCGGCGCGAGATCAGGGTCGGGGCGCCGGCCTTGTTCTCGAGGATGAAGCTCTTCGCGTATTCGCCGGTCTGGATGTCCTTCAGGCACTGGCGCATCGCATCCTTGGTCGCCGAGGTGACGACTTTCGGTCCGGTCACGTATTCGCCGTACTCGGCGTTGTTCGAGATCGAGTAGTTCATGTTGGCGATGCCGCCTTCGTAGATCAGGTCGACGATGAGCTTGAGTTCGTGCAGGCACTCGAAATACGCCATTTCCGGTGCGTAGCCCGCTTCGACCAGGGTCTCGAAACCGGCCTTGATCAGCTCGACGGCGCCGCCGCAGAGCACGGCCTGTTCGCCGAACAGGTCGGTCTCGGTCTCTTCGCGGAAGTTGGTCTCGATGATGCCGGCGCGTCCGCCCCCGTTGGCCATCGCGTACGACAGTGCGATGTCGCGCGCGGCGCCGGACTTGTCCTGGTAGACGGCGATCAGGTGCGGCACGCCGCCACCCTGGCGGTAGGTGCCGCGCACGGTGTGGCCCGGCGCCTTGGGCGCGATCATGATGACGTCGAGGTCGGCGCGCGGCACGACCTGGCCGTAGTGGACATTGAAGCCGTGGGCAAAGGCCAGCACCGCGCCCTGCTTCGCGTTCGGTTCGACGTTTTCCTTGTAGACCTGGGCGATGTTTTCATCCGGCAGCAGGATCATGATGATGTCGGCGTTTTTCACCGCGTCATCGACCTCGGCCACGTTCAGGCCAGCCTGCTCGACCTTGCCCCAGGAAGCGCCGCCGCGGCGCAGGCCGACGGTGACGTTGACGCCCGATTCGGACAGGTTCTGGGCATGCGCGTGTCCCTGCGAGCCGTAGCCGATGATGGCGACGTTCTTGCCTTTGATGAGGGAGAGGTCGCAGTCTTTGTCGTAGAAAACGTTCATGGTCTTGTCCTGTAATTTTTTGGAATAAATAGTTGTTTCGTTCGTGCCGCCGCCGGCGTTTCGTCGCTGCGCCTGGCGGGCGGCGCCGGCGCCATGCCGGCGCCGCCCGCCATCCTGCGTGTCGCGACGGTGCTCAGAGCTTCAGGATGCGTTCGCCGCGGCCGATGCCCGATCCGCCCGTCCGGACGGTTTCCAGGATGGAGGCGCGGTCGATCGCGTCGATGAAGGCGTCGAGCTTGCTCTTGGCGCCGGTCAGTTCGATCGTATAGCTCTTCTCGGTGACGTCGATGATGCGGCCGCGGAAGATGTCGGCGGTGCGCTTGATTTCCTCGCGCTCCTTGCCGACCGCCCGCACCTTGAGCAGCATCAGCTCGCGCTCGATGTGCTGGCCCTCGGTCAGGTCGACCACTTTCACCACTTCGATCAGGCGGTTCAGGTGCTTGGTGATCTGCTCGATGATGTCGTCCGAGCCGGACGTGACGATCGTCATGCGCGACAGCGTCGCGTCCTCGGTCGGCGCCACGGTCAGGGTTTCGATGTTGTAGCCGCGGGCCGAGAACAGGCCCACCACGCGCGACAGGGCGCCGGCTTCGTTTTCCAGGAGAACCGAGATGATGTGTCTCATTTAGAGGTCCTCCGAGCCGAGCAGCATTTCAGACAGGCCCTTGCCGGCCTTGACCATCGGCCAGACATTCTCGCTCTGGTCGGTGATGAAGTTCATGAACACGAGCTTGTCCTTCATGCCGAAGGCCTCATGCAGGGAGCCTTCCACGTCGGACGGCTTTTCGATGCGCATGCCGACGTGGCCGAAGGCCTCGGCCAGCTTCTCGAAGTCCGGCAGCGAATCCATGTACGACTCGGAATAGCGCGAGCCGTAGTCGATCTGCTGCCACTGGCGCACCATGCCGAGGAAACGGTTGTTCAAGAGGATGATCTTCGGCGTCAGGTGGTACTGCTTGCAGGTGGCGAGCTCCTGGATGCACATCTGGATCGAACCCTCGCCGGTGACGCAGGCCACCGTCGCATCCGGGTTGGCCATCTGCACGCCCATCGCATACGGCAGGCCGACGCCCATCGTGCCCAGGCCGCCGGAATTGATCCAGCGACGCGGCTTGTCGAAGGAGTAGTACTGGGCGGCCCACATCTGGTGCTGGCCGACGTCGGAAGTGATGAAGGCGTCGCCTTTGGTCACTTTCCACAGCTGCTCGATGACCGATTGCGGCTTGATGACGAGATCGGAACCTTCGTATTTCAGGCAATCCTTGCCGCGCCATTCGTCGATCTGCTTCCACCAGGCGCGCAGCGCGTCCGGATTGTTGCGCGTGCCGCCGGCGGAGTCGAGCTGGGCCAGCAGTTCGGTCAGCACTTCCTTGACGTTGCCGACGATCGGGATGTCGACCTTGACGCGCTTGGAGATCGAGGACGGATCGATGTCGATGTGGATGATCTTGCGCGGGTGGCTGGCGAAGTGCTTCGGGTTGCCGATCACGCGGTCGTCGAAACGCGCGCCGATGGCGATCAGGACGTCGCAATGCTGCATCGCCATGTTCGCTTCATAGGTGCCGTGCATGCCGGGCATGCCGACGAAGTGCTCGTCGCTCGCGCGCGAACCGCCCAGGCCCATCAGGGTGTTGGTGATCGGCGCGCCGACCTTCTCGACCAGGCGGTTCAGTTCGGCCGAGGCGTTGGCCAGGATGACGCCGCCGCCGGCATAGAGCATCGGGCGCTCGGCCTGCTGCAGCAACTGCACCGCCTTGCGGATCTGGCCCGTGTGGCCCTTGTCGACCGGCTTGTAGGAGCGCATCTCGATCTCGCGCGGATACTCGAACATGCACTTGTGCATGGTGATGTCCTTCGGGATATCGACCAGCACCGGGCCGGGGCGGCCGGTACGGGCGATGAAGAAGGCTTTCTTGATGGTGAGCGCCAGGTCCTTGACGTCCTTGACCAGGAAATTATGCTTGACCACGGGGCGGGTGATGCCGACCGTGTCGCATTCCTGGAACGCATCCTGGCCGATCGCGTGGCTCGGTACCTGGCCGCTGATCACCACCATCGGAATCGAATCCATGTAGGCGGTGGACAGGCCGGTGACGGCATTGGTCACGCCCGGACCGGAGGTGACGAGGGCCACGCCCACGGTGTTCGAGCTGCGCGAATAGGCGTCGGCCGCGTGCACGGCCGCCTGTTCGTGGCGCACCAGGACGTGCTGGAATTTGTCTTGCTGGAAAATGGCGTCGTAAATGTAGAGCACTGCGCCACCGGGATAGCCGAAGACGTGCTTGACACCCTCCTCGGCCAGGCAACGCACGACGATTTCGGCACCCGTGATGGGGCCTGCTGTTGCTTCGTTTTTCATGAATCATTCCTTTCAAAACCCATTGGGCGATTGATCGGATGCTCGTTCCTAACGAAATACGGTTTGCCCCACAGCGCTCAAGCTTCCCTTTATTCTGCGGTCGCGTCGAACTCCCGGTATCAATAGATACCTTTGGAACGGCGCCGGGCGCAACTCGTTTGGCTGAGTGTCTGTAGCGGCTCGACGGATTTCTCGCGCTCGTGGCGCGGGTTGGAGCAAACTGCCTACAAATGAAAGCAAGTCAGACCTGGCGTGCCTTTTGTGCGCGCCTGATTGACCATGAAGCTGAGCGGGTGCAAAGCGTAAAGGACACCTTACTGCGTTGCACCATTTTGGTCAAGATAAAAAATGGAAAAGCCGGAAGCCACCGGTGTGCCGCGGCGCCGCGCGCCGGACCGGGCGATCGTGCTTTGCAGCGGATGAGCTCGCATGGCGGCGCGGCACTGAGCAATGACGGTGCAGGAAAGGGGGATTTTTGCTAGCATTCCTGAGTTTTCCATAAAGCACGAGCCAAGTCCTCGGGCGCCTCCCCTCCCTCAGCGCATGGCGACAGACAAAGAACTAGGCGACTTCCTCGAGAATGTCGAACGGCGCGCCTTCAAGCAAGCCGTGTATGCAGTGCGCAAGGACGAAGCCGCGCTCGACATCGTGCAGGACGCGATGATCAAGCTCGCCGAAAAATATGGCGACAAGCCAGCCGCCGAACTGCCGATGCTGTTCCAGCGCATCCTGCAGACGACCATCCTCGATTACTTCCGCCGCGAAAAGGTGCGCAACACCTGGGTCAGCCTGTTTTCAGGCCTCGGCCGCCGTGGGGGCGAGGATGAGGACTTTGATATACTCGACGCGTACGAAGCGGAGGAAGGATCGGCCGCGGCCGAGTCCAGCATGGACCAGGCCGAACGCGCCCAGACCCTGCAGCTGATCGAAGCGGAGATACAAAAACTCCCGGCGCGTCAACGCGAAGCCTTCCTTATGCGTTACTGGCAGGATATGGACGTGGCCGAAACGGCCGCGGCGATGGGATGCTCGGAGGGCAGTGTCAAGACGCACTGCTCGCGCGCCACGCATGCCCTTGCCGACGCTCTGCGGGCCAAGGGAATACAACTATGAATACCGACGACATCAATCTGGCGTACAAGCTGCGGCACGCCCTGAACGAAAACCTCGACGCGCTGCCGGCGTCGACGACCGAGCGCCTGGCGGCCGCGCGCGCGCTGGCGCTGTCGCGCAAGAAGGCCGATGCGCCTGCCGGCGCGGGGGCCGGACGGCGCTTCTTCGATCTGCGCGTGCATGTGTCCGGCGCCGGCCTCGGCCGCCTGGGCGTGGCCATTCCCCTGCTGGCCCTGGTCTTCGGCCTGGGTGGACTGTACCAGTACGACCAGCAACAGCGCATCGCCGAACTGGCCGAACTCGACGCGGCCGTGCTGGCCGACGAATTGCCGCTGACGGCTTACCTCGACCATGGCTTCAATGCCTATCTGGAGTCGCAACAGCGCCAGCAATGAGGACACCCCCTTCCAAGCCCCGCCGCATCGGCTGGATCGCCGCGGTGGCGGCGCTGCTGGCCGCGCTGGTGGCCTGGGTCGTCTGGCAATACGCGGGAAACGACGGCCCGGCCGGCGCCCGCCAGGCCGCCGTCTCGGCGAGCGCCCCCGGCACGCCCGGCAAGAGCGCCCAGGTGCTCGCCCCGCCGCTGTGGCGCGACCTGTCGCCGCCCCAGCAGGTCGCCCTCGCACCGCTGCGTTCCGAATGGGACGCGATGGACGGCTTGCGCAAGAAGAAATGGCTGGAGATGTCGCGCCGCTTCGGCTCCATGAATCCCACCGAACAGGGCCGCGTGCACGACCGCATGCGCCAGTGGATGCGCCTGACGCCCGAGCAGCGCAGGCTGGCGCGCGAAAACTACACCAGGACGCGCAAGCTCGCGCCCGGCGACAAGGCCGCCACCTGGGAAAGCTACAAGCAGCTCACGCCGGCCGAGAAAGAGCGCCTGGCGCAAGCGGCCGCGCGCAAGAAGGCGGACACCGCCAACGCGCCGGCAGCGGCGTCGAACACGATCGTCGCGCCGACCAGTTGCCCGGCCGGCACCACACGCCGCGGCGCCTCCTGCATCGCCCTGCAGGCACCGGCCACGCTGCCGCCCG
>NZ_JBHSMS010000064.1:0-22904 GCF_042656795.1 Massilia jejuensis
GGCGAGCGGGTGCGCGGCGCCGTCCATGTGCAAAACGTGAATGCCTATCAGCGCCGATTCAGGCAGTGGCTGGTACGCTTCCATGGCGTTGCTTCACGCTACTTGCCGAATTACCTGGGCTGGCGCTGGGCGCTCGATGGCGAGCGCATTGCGTCACCGGAGCGCTTCCTGCGAGCGGCAATGGGACTCGTCCACACGTAACGGTGACAGCGCCTTTTTTTATGGCATGTTGGTGGCCCGGGGCGAAATCGAACCACCGACACGGGGATGTTCAATCCTCCCTCCCCTGACTGATTCCATGACTCAACCTCGGCTGTCTTGAAGTGAAGCTTCTGTTAGTTGGCGTACAGCGCCTTTCCGTTTTGCGCCGCACAGTGGCTGGCTAAGCACCCGCCCAGAAATCAATGTGTTTTGGCTGCCAGAACCGGCGCGTTGCCGCGTGGGCTCTGCTTGCAGTGCGCGCGCTGCGGCGCACTCGCCGCCTTGCACCGCATCCGGTTTTGTTTGCCAAAATTCACATCGATTTCCGGTCGATACTTAAGTGACGGCGCTCGGCCGTTACCGGAAACTTTCAACACGGAAGGATTACCATGAAAGCACTCGTCTATAACGGGCCCTGCGACGTCCAAGTCAAGGAAATGCCCGATGCAAGGATCGAAAAGCCGACTGACGTCCTGGTACGCATCACCACCACCAATATCTGCGGTTCCGACCTGCATATGTACGAAGGCCGTACCAGCATGGAGAGCGGCCGCATCCTCGGTCACGAGAACTTGGGCGAGGTGATCGAAGTCGGCAAGGCAGTCGACCGCGTCAAGGTCGGTGACATGGTGTGTCTGCCATTTAATATCGGTTGCGGCTTTTGCGAAAACTGCGAGCGCGGCCTGTCCGGCTTCTGCCTGACGGCCAATCCCGGCAACGCCGGCGCCGCTTATGGCTTTGCCGGCATGGGCCCGTACAGCGGCGGCCAGGCCGAATTGCTGCGCGTACCCTATGGCGACTACAACTGCCTGGTGCTGCCGGACGATGCGCAGGAAAAGGAAAACGATTACGTCATGTTGTCCGACATTTTCCCCACCGGCTACCACGCCACCGAGCTGGCCGGCATGCGGCCCGGCGACTCGGTCGTGGTCTACGGTGCGGGCCCGGTCGGCCTGATGGCGGTCATGTCCGCCTACATCAAGGGCGCCAGCCGGGTGTTCGTGGTCGACACCCACAAGGACCGCCTGAAGTTGGCTGAAAAGATGGGCGCGATCGCGATCGACGATACCGAGCAGGGAGGCGTGCAGCAGATTCTCGACCTCACCGACGGCAAGGGCGCTGATTGTGGCTGCGAATGCGTCGGCTACCAGTGCTGCGACAAGCATGGCAAGGAAGTACCGAACCTGACAATGAACAACCTGGTACAGACGGTCAAGGCTACCGGCGGCATCGGCGTGGTGGGCGTGTTTCTGCCGCAAGATCCGGGCGCCCATGACGATCTCGCCAAGGAAGGCAAGCTGGCCTTCGATTTCGGCCAGATGTGGTTCAAGGGGCAGCGCATCGCCAACGGCCAGGCCAACGTCAAGGCCTACAACCGCCACCTTGCCAAGCTGATCCAGGCAGGCCGCGCCAAACCGTCGGCAATCATCTCGCACGAACTGGCGCTCGACGAGGCGCCAAAGGGCTATGAGCAGTTCGACAAGCGGGCAAATGGATGGACCAAGGTGGTGCTCAAGCCAGGTAAATAAAGCGCATCCCGGATGCTGGAAACGACAACGCCAACCTGCATGGGTTGGCGTTGTCGTTTGATACTGTTGCCGATCGGATTTTTGCTCGGTTCGATCAGGTTTCGCTCGGTTTGATATGCGCTAGCGGCTGCAACAAAGCGTAATCGAATTCCGCCAGCGGCTCGTTTCGCAGGACCTTTTGCGGCCAATCGCGGTCTGCTAGCGCGCCTTTCCCAAGCGCAATGACGTCGACGGCGCCAGTAGCCAGCAGCGCGGCGGCTTTGGCCGGTTCTTCGAGCTGACCATTTGCAATGATCGGCAGGCCTGCGTAGCGTTTGGCCAGCTCGACCAGTGTGGGCCCGGTGCCAAAGGCTGGCTGGGTCGCATCGTACTCGGTGACGTGAATATAGTCGAGGCCGGCTTTACCCAAATGTCCGAAAATCACGCTCGCATCGTCGACTCCGTTCGCCCATTTGTGTACGAAATCGTTGACCTTGCCCTGTGAAATGCGGATGCCAACTGGGAACTCCGGTCCGACGGCATGCCGTACCGCCTGGCTTACCTCGACCAGCAGCCGCACACGGTTTTCCGTGGCGCCGCCATAACGGTCCTCGCGCTGGTTGCTGTAGGCGGTCAGGAACTGGTCGAGAATATAGCCGTTGGCGCCATGGATTTCGATACCGTCGAAGCCGACGTCCTTGGCACGGGCCGCCGCATCGGCGAAGTCTTGTATGAGTTGCGTGATCTCATCGGGCGTGATCTCCCGCGCAATGGGATAGGCTCCCTCACCGCGATAGAAGCTCATCTGCTTCCCGACCGGTTGCACGGCAGATGGCCCAATCGTTTCCGTGCTCCAGTGACTGCCCTGGCTCAGCGCGCCGGCATGCATTAGCTGGACAAAGATTTTTGCCCCTTCCGCATGCACGCCTTCGATCACCTTGCGCCACGCGCGTGCCTGGGCATCGTTCCCAATGCCGGGCTGGTAGAGATAACCCTGGCTATGCCGTACGTCCGGGTACACCCCCTCGGTAATCAAAAGGCCGTAACCACCGCGCGCAAAGCGCGCGTAATAGCGCGCCATGTCGTCAGTCGCCAAGCCTTCCGCTGACGCGCTAATGCGGGTCATCGGCGCGACCGCGAGGCGGTTCTTCAATGCCAGCTTGCCTATGCTGGTCTGCGTGAATAAAATCGGGGTACTGGTCATGTTCGGTTCCTTTAGAAAAGCATGGCTGCTACCAGCCACTTTGCTGGCGCGCCGGTTCAGGCTGGAGCACCTGCCTGACGACTCGGCTTGGCTGCGATGAACGCCGGATGGGTATCGCAAGCTTCCATGATCCGGTCGATCGTCGGTATATCCGGGATCGTAATCTTAAAAATCCTCACCATTTCCACAATGCTGGCAAGACAGATGTCGGCCATCGTCGGCGTGTCGCCATGACAAAATACGCCTGTCTGCGGCTCGGCGGCGAGACGTTGCTCGAGCGCGGCCAAGCCGGTCCCAAACCACTGGATCTGCCATGCACGCCAAGCCGTGTCGTCCATTCCAGCGGCGGTAGTCAAGTATTTTTTGACGCGCCCCGTGATCAGCGGATGCGTATCGGCAGCGAGCATCGCGGCGATCGAGCGGACTCGGGCGCGCCCATGCAGGTCTTGCGGCAGCAACGGGGGCGCTGGCTGGTATTCGTCCAGAAATTCCAGGATCGCCAGCGACTGTGTCAGCGGCGCATGGCCGCTCTCGACCAAGGCTGGGATCGCGCCAAGGGGATTGATCTTCAAAAAGTTCTCGTCGCGCTGCTCGCCGGCATCGATATCGACGATGCGTTCGTGCGCTGTCAGCCCCTTCAGATTGAGGGCGACGCGTACCCGGTAAGTGGCCGACGTGCGCCAGTAGGCATACAGCTCGAAAGTGGATGGAGTGGTCATCGCTGATTTCCTTTGAGGTCAGACATACATTATGGACTGATCGATCTATAATTATAGCCATGTCCAGACTTCCACGCCGCTCCACACATCATCACACGCAACCGACCTCCCCAATGGCGGGGCGGCCACGCCAGTTCGTGCCTGTCGAAGCACTCGGGGATGCACTGGAGGTATTTTGGGAAAAGGGGTACCAGGCAACCTCGCTTGACGATCTGACCGCTGCCATGCACTTGAGCCGGTCGAGTTTTTACGCCTGCTTCGGTTCCAAGCACGCCGTGATGATGGCCGCTGTCGAACTTTATGCCGATGAGCTATTTGCCAGGCTCGAGGCCATGGCGGCCTCCATGCCTGCCCTCGAGGCCGTCCATGCCGTACTGGCCGCGATTGCCGACGTCGATGCGGGCCGCCGTGGCTGTTTCTTTGTCAATTGTGTGACTGAACTTGCACCGCACGATGCGGCCCTGGCGGCCTTCGGTCAGCGTCACCTTGCCCGCACCGGCAAGCTGGTCGCCGGCCTGCTCGAGCGGGCCGGATTGACCCCGGAGCTGGCGCAAACGCGCGCCGCCGCCTTGTTGGCGCTGGTGATCGGCACCATCACGCTGCGCAAGGCCGGCCTGCCAGCACCGGAGCTACTGACAATCCTGAACCAGGCGCAGCTGTTGCTCGCCGATACCACTTCTTCTATTTAACGGAGCCACCCATGTCACCACGCCTGCCCACTGTCTTCCTTCCCGCTTTGCTGTGCGACGAAATGATGTACCGGGATGTCATCGCCGCCCTCGGCGAGGCCATCGAACCGCAAATCCTGATGTCGCCGCAAGCACGCCTGTCCGATAGCGTCGCCGATATTCTTGCGCGCGCGCCGCGCACGTTTGCGCTGGTCGGCACCTCATACGGCGCCAACCTGGCGCTTGCCATCGCCCTCGCCGCACCGGAGCGTGTTTCCGCACTCTGGCTCATGGGCTGCAATGCCAGCGTCCCGGCCGCCGGCGGGCCCGATCTTGCCGCCGGACTCGAAGCGACGCCGGAGGCGATCATCGATTTTTTGGCGGGAATCGTCGTGCGCCCGACCGATCATGCAGCAACGGCCGCCTTCAAAGCCATGGCGCACCGCGTCGGCGCGGCGGCTGGCGCGGCGCAGGCGCGTGCGCTGGCCAGCCGGGACGATATCTGGTCCAGGCTGGGCGAGCTGCGCATGCCTGCGCTGATCCTGTCGGGTGACGAAGATCCGATTGCCCCGCCGGCGTGCGGGCAGCAGCTCGCGCAAGCGATGCCGCGCGCGCGCTTCGAACTGCTGTCGCAATGCGGTCACTTGCCGTCGCTGGAGCAGCCGAAGCAGGCTGCCGCGTCGTTCCACGCTTTTCTCGGCGAGGCTGCAATGCAGCCCGCACGATAGGCGGGCAGGACGACTTGCAAGATCGTGTAACGAGGCTGCTGAAGGCGCCTCGGGTTACGCAAGCGGCAGGGCGATCGGGTAAAGGGGGCGGAAATAAACCGGACGCAAGGACTGTGGCGTCCACAAACGACAACGCCCACTTGCAGGAGTGGGCGTTGCATAAACGATGTTCTTGGTGGCCCGGGGCGGAATCGAACCACCGACACAAGGATTTTCAATCCTCTGCTCTACCAACTGAGCTACCAGGCCAAGAGAGGCATGATTATAGCCAGCCGCCAGCGGCTGTGCAAGTCCCGGCTGCAACTTTCTTCGCGGGACAGCGCCGCCGCGGCGCAAGGGTAGGTCGGACATCCCGCTATAATGCCTGGCATGACGACCTCCACTTCCTCCACCGCACAGTATAGAAGCGACGTCTGCATCGTCGGCAATGGCGCCATCGCCAAGACGGCCGCGCTCGGTTTCGCCCAGGCCGGGCACAGTGTCACGCTGCTGGTGCCCTCGTCCACGCAGGACGGCGGCGCCGGCAGCGGCGGCGAACGCCCGTGGGACGTGCGCGTGTACGCGCTCAACCACACCGCGCGCGCGCTGCTCGCGTCCCTGAAAGTCTGGGATGCGCTGGACGCTGCGCGCGTGGCCCCGGTCGATGCGATGGCGGTCCATGGCGACGGCAAGCAGGGCGGCAACCTCGGTTTCGATGCCTTCGGCGCCCACACCGGCGCCTTGGCCTGGATCGTCGAGGACAGCAACCTGAACAGCGCCCTGGATGCGGCCCTGAAGTTCGCGCACAAGGTCGAGATCGTCAAGGGCTGCGGCGCGCGCCTTGCCTGCAGCCCCGAAGGCGCCACGGTGGTACTGGACGATGGACGCCGCATCGACGCCGGCCTCGTGGTCGGCGCCGACGGACGCGATTCCTGGGTGCGTGGCCAATGCGACATCGGCATCGACTACCGCACCTACCACCAGAAGGCGATCGTCACCAATTTTTCCTGCGAAAAGCCGCACCACGGCGTCGCCCATCAGTGGTTCACCTGCAGCGACGGCATCATCGCGCTCTTGCCGCTGCCGGGCAAGCGCGTCTCCCTGGTCTGGTCGGCGCCGGAAACCCTGGCCGCCACCCTGATGGAAGAGTCGCTGGGCGAGCTCGCCGTGCGCCTGTGCGAATACGCCGACGAAGCCCTCGGCACCCTGCGCCCATTGCAGCCGGAAGCGGTGAAAGCGGTGCCGCTGGCGCTGGTGCGCCCGCATGCGCTCACCGCCCCGCACGTGGCCCTGGTCGGCGACGCCGCGCACGCCATCCACCCGCTGGCCGGACATGGCATGAACCTCGGCTTCGGCGATATCGTCGACCTGTTGCGCGTGGTGGCCGAACGCGAGGACCACCGGGAACCGGGCGACGAGCGAGTGTTGGCGCGCTATGCGCGGGCACGCAAGGAAGATGTATTTATCATGCAACTGGCGACCGACGGACTCGAACGCCTGTTCAGCACCAACCTCGAACCGCTGCGCATCGCACGTAATCTGGGATTGGACTTGCTCGACAAGTTGCCATTCATTAAGCGTCGCCTGATGGCGCACGCCATCGGTCAGTAATGTTAAGGAAATCATCGTGATGTTGAAAACCAAGATCGCCGTGCTGGCGGCGACGGGCCTGATGGCGTCGTGCGTCGGGGCCGAAAATACGGCCGAAACGAATATCCGCAAGAACATCGAGCCGCGCCTGGGCGGCGCCAAGATCGACTCGATCACCGAAACGCCGTATGGCGGCCTGTACGAACTGCGCGTCGGCGGCGACATCCTGTACGCGGACAAGAAGGGCGACTACCTGTTCATCGGCCAGGTCTTCGAGGCGAAAACCTCGCGCAACATCACCAAGGCCCGTATCGACGACCTGAACAAGATCAAGTTCTCCGATCTGCCGCTGGCGTCCGCCCTCAAGCAGGTAAAAGGCAACGGCAAGCGCGTGATCGCCGTGTTCGAGGACCCGAACTGCGGCTACTGCAAGCGCCTGCGCCAGACCACGCTCAAGGAAATCGACAACGTCACCATCTACACCTTCATGTACAACATCCTGTCCGAGGATTCGTTTACGAAGTCGAAGAACATCTGGTGCGCGCCGAACCGGGTCAAGGCCTGGGACGACTGGATGCTCGACAACAAGGTGCCGCCGACGGCGCCCGCCAATTGCGAGTCGCCCAACCAGAAGATCGCTGAACTGGGCCAGAAGCTCAAGATCCAGGGTACGCCGGCGATCTTCTTCACCGACGGCACCCGCATTCCGGGCGCGGTCGACCTGGCCGGCCTGGAAGCGAAGCTCGGCTCGATCAAGTAAGCATGGTCCAGCTCAACATCAATGGGCGCGCCACGCAGGTCGATGCCGATCCGTCCACGCCGCTCCTGTGGGCGCTGCGCGACAACCTGAACCTGACCGGCACCAAGTTCGGCTGCGGCGCGGCCTTGTGCGGCGCCTGCACCGTGCACCTGGATGGCGCGCCGGTCCGTTCCTGCATCACGCCGATTTCCGGCGCGGCCGGGCACGCCATCACCACGATCGACGCGGTGGGCCGCGAAGGCGTCGGCAAGGCCGTGCAGGACGCCTGGATCCGCCACGACGTGCCCCAGTGCGGCTACTGCCAGAGCGGACAGGTGATGAGCGCCACCGCGCTGCTGCGCTCGAACAAGGCGCCCAGCGACGCCGACATCGACCGTGCCATGAGCGGCAATCTCTGCCGCTGCGGCACCTACCAGCGCATCCGCGCCGCGATCAAGGATGCCGCTTCCACGCTCGCCTGAAGCGACCGCGCGCCCATGAACGCGGCCGGCATCCTGCTGGCGGCGGGGCGCGGGCGGCGCTTCGATCCGCAAGGCCTGCGCAATAAACTGCTGCAACCGCTGGACGCGGGCGACACCGTCGTCGCCGCCAGCGCCCGCAATCTCCTGTCCGTGCTTTCCCGCGTGGTGGCCGTCGTGCCGCCGCAGGATGGCGGCGTGGCCGATGTCCTGCGCGGCGCCGGCTGCGAGGTGGTGCTCTGTACGCACGCGGACAGCGGCATGGCCGCCTCCCTGGTACAGGCGATTGCGCACTCGCTGCCGCAGGCGGACGCCTGGCTGGTGGCGCTGGGCGACATGCCGTATGTCGCGCCGTCGACGCTGCGCGCGCTGCTCGCCGCCCTGGCCGCCGGCGCCGATATCGCCGCGCCCGTGTTCGAAGGACGGCGCGGCAATCCGGTCGCCTTCGGTGCGCTGCATTTGCCGGCCCTGCTGGCGCTGCGGGGCGAGCACGGCGCGCGTACGCTGCTCAAGTCGGCGCCGGTGGTGGAGGTGGTGGTGGACGACCCCGGCATCCTGCGCGATATCGATACGCCAGCCGACCTCTGACCCGGCAGGACTGCCGGGTTGTCGGCGCAGGCGAATCCGTTACACTAGGAGGATCGCCCGACTCTCTTCGTCATCATGAAAAAAACAGCCCAGAAAAAGCAGCCCGCGATCCACTACACCATCGTGCCGAAAGATTTGGCCGGTCACCTGTTCGACGTGACCGTCACCGTGCCGGCGCCGGCCAAGGACGGCCAGGTGTTCGCGCTGCCGGCCTGGATCCCTGGCAGCTACATGATCCGCGAGTTCGCGCGCAACATCGTGCGCATCCGGGCCGAGTCGAACGGGACCCCTGTCGTGCTCACCAAACTCGACAAGCATTCCTGGCGCGCCGGCCCGGTCGAGGGCCCCCTGACCCTGCACTACGAAGTCTATGCCTGGGACCTGTCGGTGCGCGCCGCCCACCTCGACCAGACCCATGGCTTCTTCAACGGCACCAGCGTTTTCCTGCGCGTGCTCGGCCAGGAACAGGAAGTGCACGCGGTCGACATCCAGCGCCCGAGCGATCCGGCAGCGCGCGGCTGGCGCGTCGCCACAGCGATGCAGGAGCTGGCGGCCAGGCGCTACGGCTTCGGCACCTATGTCGCCGCCGACTACGACGAGCTGATCGACCACCCGGTCGAGATGGGCGACTTCGCGCTGGCCACCTTCGAGGCGCACGGCATCCCGCACGACATCGTCATCACCGGCCGCGTGCCGAACCTGGACATGGCGCGCCTGCAGGCCGACCTGAAAGCGATCTGCGAAGCCCAGATTTCCTTCTTCGAGCCGCAGACGCATCGCGCGCCGCTGGAGCGCTACGTGTTCATGACGATGGCGGTCGGTGACGGCTACGGCGGCCTGGAACACCGCGCCTCGACCGCCCTGATCTGCGCCCGGGGCGACCTGCCGTGCAGCGCCACGCCGCAGCCGGGCGAGCCGAACGAGGGCTACCTGAAATTCCTCGGCCTGTGCAGCCACGAGTACTTCCACACCTGGAACGTCAAGCGCATCAAGCCGGCCGTGTTCGCGCCCTACGACCTGCAGGTCGAGAACTACACGCCGCTCCTGTGGCTGTTCGAAGGCTTCACCAGTTATTACGACGACCTGATGCTGGTGCGCGCCGGCATCATCGGCGAGCCGACCTATTTCAAGCTGCTCGGCAAGACCGTCGGCAGCGTGCTGCGCGGCAGCGGGCGCCTGAAGCAAAGCGTGGCCGATTCGAGCTTCGATGCCTGGAGCAAGTACTATCGCCAGGACGAGAATTCGCCGAACGCGATCATCAGCTATTACAGCAAGGGCGCCCTGATCGCGCTGGCCTTCGACTTGACGATCCGCGCCAGGACCGGGGGCGCCAGAACGCTCGACGACGTCATGCGCGCGTTGTGGCAGCGCTACGGCCAGGACTTCTATCCGGGCGGCGGACGCGGCGTGACCGAAAGCGAAGTGGAAGCCCTGTTCGACGAAGTCAGCGGCCTGAAACTGCGCACCCTGTTCGACAAATTCGTGCGCGGCCTCGACGACCTGCCGCTGGCCAAGCTGTTCGCGCCTTTCGGCGTCAAGCTGGTCGACGAGCGCAAGAGCGGCAAGCCCTCGCTCGACGCCGGCATCGGGCGCGACCCGCTCGGCGCCAAGCTCACCCAGGTGCACGAGGGCGGGGCGGCGCACCAGGCCGGCTTGTCGGCGCTCGACATCGTGATCGCCATCGACGGGTTGCGCGTGAACGGCAACCCGGCCAATGTCGACGCGCTGCTGTCGCGCTACCGCGTCGGCGACAAGGTGACGATCCACGCTTTCCGCCGCGACGAGCTGATGGCCTTCGACGTGACGCTGCAGGGCGAGCGCGTGCCCGGGATCGCCCTGTCGCAGGGAGTGGCCGGCAAGAAGTCGGCGTCGCTCGCGCGTCCGAGCGCAAGGTGAGTTCCGCTCCGTTTCCCCAATCCTGAAAAGAGGTCTGCATTGAAACAGCCTGTCGCCGCCGCTCTCCTTGCCATCGCCGCCATGCCGGCCCTGGCCCAGCTTTCCGCACCGCTCAAGAAAGACGTCGTTACCCGTATCGACGGCATGTATCCGTGGCTCGACACCGTCTACAAGGACCTGCACGCGCATCCGGAAATCGCGTTCCAGGAAGTGCGCACGGCCGGCAAGCTGGCGCTTGAAATGCGTAAGCTCGGCTTCGCGGTGACCGAAAAGGTCGGCAAGACCGGTGTGGTCGCGGTATTCAGAAACGGCGCCGGGCCGACGGTGCTGGTGCGCACCGAGCTCGATGGCTTGCCGATGGAAGAAAAGACCGGCCTGCCGTATGCCAGCCGGGCGAAAGCGACCAGCGACGGGCGCGAGAGCTTCGTGGCCCATAGCTGCGGCCACGACATCCACATGGCCAGCTGGCTGGGCGCCGCGCGCACGCTGGTCGAGTTGAAAACGCAGTGGAAGGGCACCCTGGTCTTCATTGGCCAGCCGGCCGAGGAAACCGTGTCCGGCGCCAGGGCGATGCTGGACGACGGCCTGTTCAAGCGCTTTCCCAAGCCCGACTATGCGTTCGCCCTGCATTCCTGGCCGATCGCGCATGGCACGGTGGGCTACAACACGGGCGCGGTGTCCTCCAATTCGGACGCGATCGAGATCGTCTTCAAGGGCCGTGGCGGGCACGGCTCGGCGCCGGACAAATCGGTCGACCCGATCGCGATCGCGGCGCGCTTCGTGGTCGACGTGCAGACGGTGGTCAGCCGCGAAAAAGACCCGAAGGAATTCGGTGTGGTGACCATCGGCGCGATCCAGGGCGGCACGGTCGGCAACATCATTCCCGACAGCGTCCAGGTGCGCGGCACGATCCGCTCGTACAGCCCGGCGGTGCGGGCCAAATTACTGGAGGGCGTGCGCCGCGTGGCGAATGGATCGGCGGCCATGGCGGGCGCACCGGCACCGGACGTGCAGCTGCTCGAAGGGGGTGCGGCAATCGTCAACAGCGAGGCGCTGGTGGCCAGGACCGAAGCGGTCTTCAAGGACGCGTTTGGCGACGCAAGGACCCAGCGCATGCCGGCCATGACGGCCAGCGAAGATTTTTCGCAGTACGTGAACCAGGGCGTGCCGTCGATGTTCTTCTTTACCGGCGTGTACGACGCGAAGACCCTGGAAGAAGCATCGCGCGACGGCGGCAAGCCGATCGCCTTCAACCATTCACCGTTCTATGCGCCGGTGCCGGAGCCGTCGATCAAGACCGCGGCGCAGGCGATGAGCCTGGCGGTGTTGAACGTGCTGGGAAGGTAGGCGGGCACGGCGTGCATGCCCGACTGGTTCCGCATTCCGCTTACTGCGGCCCGGCCAGGCTGCGCAACTGGAACCGGTACTGGTGATCGAACAGGAACGTCTCGGAAAACGTCAGCGCTCGCATGTTCGCCGCCAGCAGCCTGGCCGGCCGCGGCAGCGGGCCGCTGCGGCGCATCGAGGCCAGCGCCACCTTCGAGGCATCCGGGTCGCGCGAGCGCTGCACGGCGACATCCTGCACGTCCCCGTCCGCGCCCACCGTGATGTTCACCACGACGATCGCCGGCAGCATCGGCGGCAGCTGGCCGCTGAAGGTGTGGCCGCTGTTGTGGCGCATGATGTGCTGCGCAACTTCGGTCTTGTAGGCGTCGAGCGTGCGCGAGGGCGGCGCGACCGGGGCTTCGGTCGCGGGCGTGGGGAGGATGGCGGTGACGAGGCGCTTGGCCGTGGAAGCGACGGGCTGGACGGCGCTGCATCCGCCCAGGACTGCCAGCGAGAATAGGAGAGCGGCCCGGGTGCGGATGGTGGTGTTCATGTCAGTCGAATAAACGTCGAAGTTCGGCGCCAGGGTGTGGCGCTCGCATGAACGCCTCGCCCACCAGGAACGCGTGCACGTTCGCCTCGCGCATGCGCTGTACGTCGCCCGGCGCCATGATTCCCGACTCGGTCACGACCAGGCGCTCGGCCGGAATGCGCGGCAGCAGGCCAAGCGTTGTTTCGAGCGTGACATCGAAGGTGCGCAGGTTGCGGTTATTGATGCCGACCAGCGGCGTTTTCAGCTTCAGCGCCGCGGTCAACTCATCGCCGTCATGTACTTCGACCAGCACATCCATGCCAAGTTCCTGGGCACAGGCTTCCAGTTCCGCCATCAGGCCATGGTCCAGCGCCGACACGATCAACAGGATCGCGTCCGCCCCCATTGCGCGTGCCTCGTACACCTGGTACATGTCGACCATAAAATCCTTGCGGATTACCGGCAGCGCGACTGCGGCACGGGCCTGGCGCAGGTACTCGACGCTGCCCTGGAAGAAATTCACGTCGGTCAGCACCGACAGGCAGGATGCGCCGCCTTCCGCGTAGCTTTCGGCGATGTTCGCGGGACGGAAGTCGGGACGCAGCACGCCCTTCGAGGGGGAGGCCTTCTTGATTTCGGCGATCACGCCGGCGCGGCCCGCGGCGATGTTCTTGCGCAGGTTCGCCTCGAAGCCGCGGATGTCGGCGCGCAGCACGGCGTCGCCCTCGACGTCGCGGCGCAGGCTGGCCAGGTCGCGGTATTTCTTGGCGGCCGCCACTTCGTCGGCTTTGACGGCGAGGATTTTATTCAGGATGTCGGACATGCGTAGGAACCTTTTAGTGTGACTTGGCCAGTGCCAGCTTGACGCCGAGCCAGACGAACAGGCCGCCGGTGACGCGGTTGAGCCAGAGCGCGACGGCCGGGCTGGGTTTGATGCGTGCGCTGGCCCTGGCGGTGGCAAGCGCGAGGGCGCCGCACCAGAGCATGCCGTTGAAATTGAAGATGCAGCCTAGGACGATGAAGGCGAGCCCCTTGTTCGGCGCATCGGCGCTGATGAATTGCGGGACGAAGGCGAGGAAGAAGATGGCGACCTTCGGGTTCAGTACGTTGGTCAGAAAGCCCTGCGCGAAGATGGTGCGGTAGGGCAGGGCCGGCAGTGCCGGCGCGGCGGCGCCGTCCGTTTGCCTGCGGCTGCGCAGCAGACCCAGCGCGATGTACAGGATATACGCGGCGCCGGCCAGTTTGACGACCGTGAACGCGGTGGCGGAGGTCGCCAGCAGCGCCGACAGGCCCAGCGCCGCGGCGCAGATGTGGACCATGGTGCCCGCGCCGATGCCGAGCGCCGCCGTGCAGCCCGCGCGCCAGCCCTGGATCGCGCTGCGCGTCATGATCAAGAGCGAATCGGGACCGGGCATGATGTTCAGGAGCAGGCCCGACACGATAAACAAGGGCAGGTCGTGGATCCCCGGCATGGCTGTCCTCAGGCCTGCACGCCCAGCTGGCGCGTGACGGCGACGAACTGTTCGAGCTTGGCCGTGGCCGCGCCGGACGCGATCGCGGCGCGCGCCTTGGCCAGGCCTTCCTCGATGGAAGCGGCCACGCCCGCCGCATACAGGGCCGTGCCGGCGTTCAGGGCCACGATGTCGGTCGCCGGGCCCGGCTCGCCGCGCAGCGCTTCCAGCACGCGCACTTTCGACTCCGCCGTGTTGGCCACTTTCAAGTTGCGGCTGGCGATCATCTGCATGCCGAAGTCTTCCGGGTGGATCTCGTATTCGCGGATTGCGCCGTTCACCAGTTCGCCGACCAGGGTGCCGGCGCCCAGCGACACCTCGTCCATGTTGTCGCGGCCCCAGACCACCATCGCATGCTGGGCGCCGAGGCGCTGCAGCACGCGCACCTGGATGCCGACCAGGTCGGGGTGGAACACGCCCATCAGGATGTTGGGCGCGCCGGCCGGATTGGTCAGCGGGCCGAGGATGTTGAAGATGGTGCGGATCCCGAGCTCGCGCCGTACCGGGGCCGCGTGCTTCATCGCCGCATGGTGGTTCGGCGCGAACATGAAGCCGATGCCGGTCTGCGCGATCGACTGCGCGATCTGCTCGGGTTTCAAGTCGATGTGGGCGCCGAGCGCTTCGATCAGGTCGGCGCTGCCGGAGGAGGAGGAGACACTCCTTCCGCCATGCTTGGCCACGCGCGCGCCGGCGGCGGCGGCCACGAACATCGCCGCGCTCGAGATATTGAAGGTGTGCGCGCCGTCGCCGCCGGTGCCGACGATGTCGAGCAGGTGCGTGGTGTCGGCCATCGGCACCTTGGTCGAAAATTCGCGCATGACTTGCGCGGCGGCGGTGATCTCGCCGATGGTTTCCTTCTTCACGCGCAGGCCGACGGTCAGGGCCGCGATCATGGTCGGCGACATCTCGCCCGACATGATCTGGCGGAACAGGTGCAGCATCTCGTCGTGGAAGATTTCGCGGTGTTCGATACAGCGCAGCAGCGCCTCTTGCGGGGTGATCGGCATGGACGTTCCAGTATTGGTTACAACGCGCCGGTCGGTCCGGCGCGCCGGGCTCAACGGCCTTGGAGGAAGTTCTTCAACAGCGCGTGGCCGTGCTCCGACAGGATCGACTCGGGGTGGAACTGCACGCCCTGGATGTCGAATTCCTTGTGGCGCACGCCCATGATCTCGCCGTCGTCGGTCCAGGCGGTCACTTCCAGGCAGCTCGGCAAGGAGGCGCGCTCGATCGCCAGCGAGTGGTAGCGGATCACGGTGAAGGGACTCGGCAGCTCCTGGAAGACGCCGACGCCGGTATGCGCGATCATCGAGGTCTTGCCGTGCATGACTTCCTTGGCGCGCACGATCCTGCCGCCGAAGGCTTCGCCGATCGCCTGGTGTCCGAGGCAGACGCCGAGGATCGGCAGCTTGCCCTGGAACTGCCTGATCACGTCGACCGACACGCCGGCGTCGACCGGCGCTTTCGGGCCAGGCGAGATGCAGATGCGGCTCGGCTTCATGGCCGCGATCTCTTCGATACCGACTTCGTCGTTGCGCACGGTGCGCACGTCTTCACCGAGTTCGCCGAAATACTGGACGATGTTGTAGGTGAAGGAATCGTAGTTGTCGATCATTAGCAGCATGTCAGATCTCCCCATCCAGGCCGTCTTGCACTTGCTCGGCCGCGCGCAGCACGGCGCGTGCCTTGTTTTCCGTTTCCTGCCATTCCATCTCGGGAATCGAGTCGGCCACGATGCCGGCCGCGGCCTGCACGTACAGGTTGCCGTCCTTGATCACGCCGGTGCGGATCGCGATGGCCACATCCATCTCGCCGCCGAAGGAGAGGTAGCCGCAGGCGCCGCCGTAGATGCCGCGCTTCGTCGGTTCCAGTTCATCGATCACTTCCATCGCCCGCACCTTGGGCGCGCCCGTCAGGGTCCCGGCCGGGAAGGTCGCGCGCAGCACGTCGAGGTTCGACATGCCGGCGACGAGCGCGCCTTCGACGTTCGAGACGATGTGCTGCACATGCGAGTATTTTTCGATGACCATGCGGTCCGTCACCTTCACGCTGCCGATGTCGGCGATGCGGCCGATGTCGTTGCGCGCGAGGTCGATCAGCATCACGTGTTCGGCGATTTCCTTCGGGTCCGACAGCAGCTCGGCCGCCAGTTCCGCATCGTGCTCCGGCGTCGATCCGCGCGGCCGGGTGCCGGCGATCGGGCGCAGCGTGACCTTGCGTTCGCCCGCCGCCGAGGTTTCGTTACGCACCAGGATCTCGGGCGAGGCGCCGACGATCTGCATGTCGCCGAAATTGTAGTAATACATGTAGGGGCTCGGGTTCAGCGAACGCAGCGAGCGGTACAGCGACAGCGGCGAGTCGACATAGGGCTTGCGGATGCGCTGGCCGATCTGCACCTGCATCAGGTCGCCGGCCATCACATAGTCGTGGGCTTTGGCGACGGCCGCCAGGTAGTCTTCCTTCGACGTTTCGCGCACCGCTTCGGTACGCACCGAGGCGGTCGTCACCGGCGCATCGACGCTACGGCGCAGCATGACGCGCAATTGCTTCAGGCGCTGGCGCGCCCGCGCGAACGCTTCCGGATGCGACGGGTCCGCATACACGATCAGGTAGAGCTTGCCGGAGAGGTTGTCGATCACGGCCAGCTCTTCGGTGACCATCAACTGGATGTCGGGCAGGCCGAGGGTGTCCCTGGGGGCCTTGCCGGCCAGCTTGCGCTCGATATGGCGCACGGTGTCGTAGCCGAAGTAGCCGGCCAGGCCGCCGCAGAAACGCGGCATGCCCGGACGCAGCGCGACCTTGAAGCGCGACTGGAAGATCTCGATGAAGTCGAGCGGATTGCCCTCGTGGGTCTCGACCACGCTGCCGTTCGTGACGATCTCGGTAAGATTGCCGCTGCTGCGCAAGAGCGTCTTCGCCGGCAGGCCGATGAAGGAATAGCGGCCGAAGCGTTCGCCGCCGACGACCGATTCGAGCAGGAAGGTGTTCTTGCCGGTGTCCTGGGATTGCGCGAGCTTGAGATACAGGGTAAGCGGCGTCTCGAGGTCGGCGAACGCTTCGGCGATCAGCGCAATACGGTTGAAGCCCTGGTTGGCCAGCGATTTGAATTCGAGTTCGGTCATGTTCTTCTCCGGGCCGCCAGCGTTCGAGTTGGAGGATGGGCGGCGGGTAGTGTAAAAAACCTGCCGGTGCGCGTGCAGCCGGCAGCAATCGATGCGGGTCTAGTTGGCCCAGGATTGCCAGCGTCGCCAGACCCAGGCCTCGAGGGCGCCGGTCTGGTTGACGGTGAGTTTTTTAATCGAGAACATGTATAGATGAGTTAGTGTTGAGTGCTGTTGTGCGCACGAACGAGCTCGGCCGCATCGAGTAGCGAATTAACTATACCATCGGAATCGATGTCTTGCACAGGCCTTCCGTGGTTATAACCATATGGCACCGTGAGCACGAAGCAATGCGCCGCGCGCGCCGCTTCGGCATCGTTCGAGGAGTCGCCGATGGCCACCACTTGCGCCGGAGGCAAGTCGAAATCGCGGCATACCTGCAGCAGCGGCATCGGATCGGGTTTCTTGCGCGGCAGCGAGTCGCCGCCGTAGACCAGCTCGAAAAACGGCGCGAGGCCTTTCTGCGCCAGCAGCGGCGTCGTAAACGCGATCGGCTTGTTGGTCACGCAGGCCAGGCGCAAGCCCATCGCCTTCAGGGCCGCCAGCCCCTCGAGCACGCCGTCGAAGAGCACGCTGCGCTCGCCGTTGATGGCGAGGTAATGGCGCTGGTAATGGGCCATCGCTTCGTCATGGACGGCCTCGATGCGCGCGGCGTCGTAGTCGAGCGCGAGGACGTCGCGGATCAGCTTTTCGGAGCCCTTGCCGACCATCGGCTTGATGAGCTCCTGGCCGATCGGCGCGAGGTGGAACTCGGCGCGCATGGCGTTCAGGGCCAGTTCGAAGTCGGGCACGGTATCGAGCATCGTGCCGTCCAGGTCGATGATGGCGGCCCGGATGGGCGCGGCGCCGGGGCGCATTATTGGCCGACCTTCGCCAGCTCGGCGCGCATGGCGTCGATCACGGCCTTGTAGTCGGGCTTGCCGAAAATGGCGGAGCCGGCCACGAAGGTATCGGCGCCGGCCGCTGCGGCTGCGGCGATGTTCTCGGCCTTGATGCCGCCGTCGACCTCGAGCATGATGTCGCGGCCCGATTCGTCGATCAGGCGGCGCGCCATGGCGATCTTCTTCAGCGCTTCAGGAATGAAGGACTGGCCGCCGAAGCCCGGATTGACCGACATGATCAGGATCATGTCGATCTTGTCCATCACATGCTCGATGTAGTGCATCGGCGTGCCCGGGTTGAACACCAGGCCGGCCTTGCAGCCGTGGTCGCGGATCAGCTGCAGCGTGCGGTCGATGTGTTCCGACGCTTCCGGATGGAAGGTGATGATGTTGGCGCCGGCTTTGGCGAAGTCGGGAATGATGCGGTCGACCGGCTTGACCATCAGGTGGACGTCGATCGGCACCTGCACGTGCGGGCGGATCGCCTGGCAAACCAGCGGGCCGATGGTCAGGTTCGGCACGTAATGGTTGTCCATCACGTCGAAGTGGATGATGTCGGCGCCTGCCTCGACGACGTTGCGGACTTCCTCGCCCAGGCGGGCGAAATCGGCGGACAGGATGCTGGGGGCGATGCGGTAGGTGGTCATGAGATGGCCGTGCGGTTGTGAACAGCCGCTATTTTACGCCGAGCCGCGCACGGCTGTTATCCCCACCTGCGCTGCCCCGTTTCGCGGCACGCGGTATCATGGGCCTTTGCGCACATGCGTCTCCACCAATAAGAAAGAGGGAAGCCCGTGGCTACCTACGATTTGAGCGTTACCGTCCGTACCAGATACCTGCCCGAGCAGAGCAAGCCGGATCGCGACGAATACCTGTTTTCCTATACGATCACGATCAAGAATACCGGCGAGGTGCCGGCCCAGCTGATTTCGCGGCGCTGGATCATCACCGACGCCAACAACCGGACCCAGGAAGTGGCCGGCCTGGGCGTGGTCGGGCACCAGCCGCTGCTGAAACCGGGCGAACAGTTCGAATACTCGAGCGGCACGCCGCTGGCCACCCCGCAGGGTTCGATGCACGGGGAGTACTTTTGCGTGGCCGAGGATGGGCACCGCTTCGAAGTCAAGATTCCCGAATTCGTGCTGACCCTGCCGAGCATGCTGCACTGACCGCGCCTGGATGTTTACGGCGCGCGCGGCGGCTCGGGCGGCTCCTGGGGCGGCGCCTTCTCCTCGCGCAGGGGCCGCTTGCGCTCTTCCGGACGGCCATGGAACATCGTCCACCAGACGATGAACACGAGCAGGAAGAGCGCCACGCCCGCTTCCAACATCAAGATCCACATAGAATTCCTTATGCAAACGATACGCCGCAGTGTACCTGCTTCGCTTTCTTTCGTGGCACTCCTGCTGGCCGCCTGCGGCACGCCGCCGCCCGCGCCGCCCATGCAAGCGCAGCCGCGTCCGCCGGTGCCGGAGCCGGCGAAACGGCCCGACATCGTGATGCCGCCGCCGGTCGGCCCGGTCGGCATCCCCGCCGACGTGCCGGTGCCGCCGCCGGTGCCGCCGATGACCCCGGTTTCCTTCGACGCCTTGCCCGGCTGGCAGCAGGACGATTTGCGCCAGGCCTGGCCGGCCTTCATGGCCTCCTGCCGCGTACTGGCGAGAAAGCCGCAGTGGACGACGCCTTGCGCGGTGGCGCCCGCGGTCGATGCGGTCGATAACGCCGCGATCCGCCGCTATTTCGAGACCTATTTCGTGCCGCACCGGATGCGCATGCCCGACGGCGCCGACACCGGCCTGATCACCGGCTACTACGAACCGATGCTGCGCGGCGCACGCAAACGCGGCGGTCCCTTCCAGACGCCGCTGTACCGGGTGCCGGACGACCTGGTCACGGTCGACCTGGCATCGGTCTATCCGAGCCTGAAGAACATGCGCCTGCGCGGCCGCCTGGTCGGCAAGACCGTGGTCCCTTACAGCACCCGAGCCGAAATCGAGCGCGCCCCCCTGAGCGGCAAGGAACTGGTCTGGGTCGACGATCCGGTCGAAGCCTTCTTCCTCGAGGTGCAGGGCTCGGGCCGGGTCCGGCTGGACGAGACGGGCGAAACCGTGCGCATCGCCTTCGCCGACCAGAACGGCCATCCGTACAAGGTAATCGGGCGCTGGCTGGTGGAGCAGGGCGAGCTGCCCGCCGACGGTGTGTCGGCGCAAAGCATCAAGGCCTGGATCGCGGCCAATCCGGCGCGGCGCCAGGAACTCCTGAACGTCAACCCGAGCACGATCTTCTTCCGCGAGGAAGGCCTGCCGGACCCCGGCGTGGGACCGAAAGGCGCACTGGGCGTGCCCTTGACGCCGGAACGTTCGGTGGCGGTCGATCCGTCGATCGTGCCGCTGGGAGCGCCCCTGTACCTGGCGACCACGCATCCGGCAAGCGCCGCGCCGATCCAGAGATTGATGATGGCGCAGGACACGGGCGGCGCGATCCGCGGCGCGGTGCGGGCCGATTACTTCTTCGGCTTCGGCGCCAATGCGGCCGAGTACGCGGGACGGATGAAGCAGCGCGGGTCGACCTGGGTGTTGTTGCCCAAATAAGCCTCCCGCCTGTCCCAGCCGTGGAGGCGCTACAATCGCGGCACTGATCAATCCTTTATATAGAGGTGTCCCATGGAATACGCTGACCTGCTGATCGAAGACCACGGCAAGGTGGCCGTGATTCGCCTGAACCGCCCGAAGGCGATGAATGCGCTGAACGACAACATGATGAACGAGCTGGGCGACGCGCTCTACAAGTTCGATGCCGACCCGGGCGTCAACGTCATCGTCCTCACCGGCAGCGAAAAAGTATTCGCGGCAGGCGCCGATATCGCGGCCATGGCGAATTACACCTATGCCGACACGTATCCCGGCAATTACATCGGCCGCAACTGGGAGCACATCCTGAACGTGCGCAAGCCGGTGGTGGGCGTCGTCGCCGGCTATGCGCTCGGCGGCGGCTGCGAACTGGCGATGATGTGCGACTTCCTGATCGCCGCCGACAGCGCCAGGTTCGGCCAGCCGGAAATCAAGGTCGGCGTGACCCCGGGCGCCGGCGGCACCCAGCGCCTGCCGCGTACGATCGGCAAGGCGAAGGCCATGGACATGCTGCTGACTTCGCGCATGATCGATGCGGCGGAGGCCGAGCGCACCGGGCTGGTGTCGCGCATCTTCCCGGCCGAGCAGCTCATGGAAGAGGCGCTGAAAGTCGCGGCGACGATCGCCGAGATGCCGGTGACGGTCGCGATGGCGATCAAGGACTCGGTCAACCGCGCCTTCGAGACGACGCTGACCGAAGGCGTGCGCTACGAGCGCCGTTTCTTCCACGCAGCCTTCGGCACGCCGGCGCAAAAGGAAGGGATGGCGGCTTTCCTGGCCAAGCGCAAGGCCAACTTCGAAGGGATGTAAGCGATGCGGACGCCGGCCTTCCTGAAAGGGGCGGCGGCGTTCATCATCGTCGCCGCGCTAGGCTACGGCTGCATTCCACTGCCGCCGCCCGGCGCGCGGACCGCCACGCTGGCGCTGGCCGACACCGGGGCGACGCGCCTGGGGCAGGCGATCGCGCCGCTGGCCGCGGCGTATCCGGGGCGCTCCGGCGTACTGGCGCTGCCGGACGGGCGCGACGCCTTTGCGGCGCGCGTCCTCCTCGCGCGCGGCGCCGAGCGCAGTCTCGACGTCCAGTACTACATCTGGCGCGACGACCTGACCGGGCTGCTCTTGTTCGACGAGCTGCGCAGCGCCGCGGCGCGCGGGGTGCGCGTCCGGCTGCTGCTGGACGATAACAATACGGCCGGACTCGATCCGCTGCTGGCCGCGCTGGACGCAGACCCGAACATCGAGGTCCGGCTCTTCAATCCATTTCGCACGCGTGCCTGGCGCAGCCTGGGTTACCTGTTCGATTTCCGCCGGCTCAACCGGCGCATGCACAACAAGTCCTTCACGGTCGATAACCAGGCCGCCATCGTCGGCGGCCGCAATGTCGGCGACGAATACTTCGACGCGGCGGGCGAGCTGCTGTTCGTCGACCTCGATGTCCTGGCGGTCGGGCCCGTGGTGCAGGACACGTCGCGCGACTTCGACCGTTACTGGAACAGCGCGTCCGCCTATCCCGTCTCGCGCCTGGTCGATTCGGACGATGCCCAGCCGCGTGGCGCCCTGGCGCGGCGTGCGGCCCAACTACGCAGCGAGGGCGCGGCGCAGCGTTATCTCCAGGCGATCGGCACTTCCGCGCTGGTCGCGCAGATCATGGCGGGACGTGCGCCGCTGGAATGGCAGCGCACCAGCATTGTCAGCGACGATCCGGCCAAGGCCACCGGCAAGGCCAGGCCGGACGACCGCATGGCCGTCCAGCTGCGGCGTCTGTGGGGCAGGCCGGAGCGCCAGCTCGATCTGGTATCGCCGTATTTCGTGCCCGGCGAGGCGGGGGTGCGGGCGCTGGCCGATATCGCCCGTAGCGGCGTCAAGGTACGTGTCCTGACCAATTCGCTGGAGGCGACCGACGTGGCGGTCGTCCACGCCGGCTATGCAAAACGGCGGCGCGAATTGCTCGATGCAGGCATTTCCCTGTTCGAGCTGCGTCGCAGCTGGGGTCCCGATCTGCCCAATTCCGGGCGCGGCAGTTTCGGCAGCTCCGCATCGAGCCTGCATGCGAAAATCTTCGGGGTCGATGCCCGCAGCGTGTTCATCGGCTCCTTCAACATGGACCGGCGTTCGATCGACCTGAATACCGAGATGGGTTTCGTCATCGACAGCCCGCGCATGGCACAGGCCCTGGGCCGGGCGCTGGATACCCGCATGCCCGAGCGCGCGTACGAAGTACGCATGGATAAGTCCGGAAGACTTTTCTGGATCGAGCGGACCGTGGGGAAAACGCTGCGGCATGACGCAGAGCCGGGAGCGGGAATCTGGAGGCGGGCGTGGCTGCGCATGTTGTCCTTCCTGCCCATCGACTGGATGTTGTAAAAAGCCACGAAAGGGCCTTGCCAGTTCCCATGCCGGTTTGCTATAGTTCGCCTCCTCGCAATAACGACAACGACATCAAGTAGTTGGAGTGGCAACGAGGGCTGTGCAAGAAGCAGTGCACGCAAGAAAAAGAGTTTGACGAAAATCGCGAAACGCTGCATAATCTCATCTCTCTGCTGCTGACGAACAAAACGATTCGC
>NZ_JBHSMS010000065.1:0-8019 GCF_042656795.1 Massilia jejuensis
ACCTCCGCGGTTTGACGCCCACATCTACAAAGGACGCAACGTCGTCGAGCGCGCCATCAATCGACCCAAGGACTTCCGCGCCATCGCCACTCGCTACGACAAGCGCGGCCATAACTTCCTCGCTGCCGTGACCGTGGCAACAATTATGTTATGGCTCCTATGAACTCAGTCAGACACGCCCTAGGGCAAGCAAGTCAAAATCAGCGCGTTTGCACTGTCCTCGGTGCAGTACGAGGCCCAACTCTTGCTGGGCAAATCGTGGCTCAAGCCCTCGACAGGGCCGGATCCGAAGCGCCTCGGTTTGAACTCCTTCCCGATCGTCAGTGCGGGGAAGGCGAGCCGACCCGATGTACGGCCGTGCTTCGGCTAACGGCAGATGGCAAGACTTCAGCACACCAAGAGGAGAGATAGTAATGCAAAAGAAACCGATCAGTGCTGGCAAGGTAGCTGCCGGCACGGCTGCTTACCTCATAGTGGGGTGGCTCCAAATCTTGATTCAACTCCCCCTGGGACCGTTCGCCTACCTGTTATATCCCGCTGCAATGGCTTTGCTTGTGCCAGCGCCGGTCCTGATCTGCTTTGGCAAAACTAGACACTTCCGGACGTGAGTTTTTGGTCAATAACTCCTTTGCGGGAGGGCTTGACCATGAAGCGCAAACATTTTCCGGCAGAACAGATCGTATCGGTCTTGAAGCAGGCCGAACTGGGCATGGCGGTCTGCGACATTGTCCGGCAGCTTGGCATTTCTGAGCAGACGTTTTACCGCTGGAAGAAGCAGTACGGCGGTATGCAATCCGAAGGCGTGCGGGAGCTCAAGATCCTGCAGGACGAGAACGCACGGCTGAAGAAATTGGTAGCTGAGCTGAGTCTGGACAAAGCGATCCTGCAGGACGTCGCCTCAAAAAATGGGGGGGCCCGCGCTGAAGCGTGAGGTGGTCGATTACATCGTCGATCACTACGGATTGAAATTGGCGCGGGCCTGCCGGCTGATCAAGCAAGTGCGTAGCACGCAGTATTTGTCGAGCAAGAAGGATCCGAAGCTGGCACTGCGCCAGCGCTTGCGCGAGCTTGGCCCAGGTACGCGTTCGTTGGGGCTACCGGCGCCTGCACGGACTGCTCAAGCGCGAAGGCTTTCAGCTGGGCGTCAATCAGACCTACCGCTGGTATTGCCTGGCGCGGTTGCAGTTGCGCGCCTGGCGCAAGAAGCGGCGCAGGAGTGCAGTGGCCCGCCAGGCGCGCATGCAGCCACGTAGAGCGAACGACGCATGGAGAATGGATGTTGTAGCGGACCAACTCGCAGACGTAACGAAAATTCGACTGCCGACGATTATCGACATCTACAGCCGGCAGTCCTTGGCCATCGTGGCCGGCCATCGCTTGCGCGGAGAAAACGTGGTAACTGCACTCAACCGGATCGTCGCAAAACGCACGCCCCCGAAATGCCTGTTCGTCGACAACGGCAGTGAATTTTCGGGGCAGATGCTGGACCTGTGGGCCTACCACCATCAGACCAGGGTTATTCGAGGTGACCTTAAGTAACGGCGATCAACTCGATCTTCAGCCCAGGTATCCCGTCCGGCGCATAAATCGCCAGCGCTCCCGCATCCAGTGCCTTTTCATACAGCGCGCTTTTCGTGGACACGGAGAAGTAGTAAGAATTGGGGCGCACCGGGATTGCCGGGGGAACCTGGGGCATGTGAGCCAACGGCACGCCAGGCAAGGCCGACCCGACAATGCTCTCAAGATTCTCAGGCGCGGCGACCTTGAGCCTCATCGGCACCGTCGTTACCAGTTCAAGCCCTGGCATGTCGGCGGTGACCGACAGATAGAGCTGTGTCTGTTTCGTCACCCTTGCCGGGTCGAGTACCGCTTGCGAGTACGCACGCCGGCTGCGGTCGGCAACCAGCGGGATAATGAAATACTTTGTCCCTATGACCGTGTCGACCAGGTCACGCAGCAATGCATCGAGCTCCATGAACACTTCGCCCAGCGCCTCGTGACGGTATGCCGGCAGATCGGCTGTCTTGTAGCGGTCGGAAAAAGTCATTAGTCCGCCAGCCGCGGCGAGCATCTGCTGAAACATGATTTCCGGATGAAGTCCTGGGGACCGGGCGCAGTGCATGAGCAGCGCGTTCGCTGTGCTGACGATGTTGAGCATCCACCACGATGAAATGTCGCCTGCCCCGACTTCGTACACTTCGTTACTCGCCTTGCGGTGCATGCGTTGGAGCGAGTCGATCTTCGTGGTCATCACGCTGACCAGTCCATCCAGCATGCGCCGAAGACCAGGTTCGGCGCCAATCGTGACGCTCGGTGGAATGAACGACGGGATGATCTCGAACCCGCCCTGCTCTGCGCGACGAATCTGGACAACGGCAACGCTGGTATGTGGAGCACGCACTTCAGCCTGTGCTACCAGCCTCGCCTGCTTTTTCAGGAATGGCACCTCGATCGCCAATGCGTCACTGAACAAATCTGGCGTGCACTGGTCGCAGCGCACGTAGCGCCCGTTTTCGTCGGCATTGCCTCCGTGTGGCTTGACGAGGGCGAGCGCCACGTGAAATGTGAACGTATCAATGTCCGCTGGCACGCGCGAGAGGTCGACCGGCTCAGGCAGCATGTCAGCCCCCGGCGCCTCGTATATCTCACCATCGGGGAAAATGATCGACATTGAATCTGCACTGAGTCGGTTGTGCCCAAGCCCGTCCAGGTTCCACTGCACCGAGCGCACGCCCCAGAAGTACGGGTTCAGGGCCGACGCGATCCGCTGCAGCCGCGTCTCGTGGTAGAGATCTTGACGCTGGAAGTGTTGCGGACCCAGCGTCAGGCCTTCCGACCACATGATCTTCGATGTCCCGCTCATGCTTCCTCCGCCTAATGTTCTTGATAAAGAGATTCTTGGAAGAATGGCTTTGCATGTCGTGACAGGTCTTGATCTGGCTCAACCCAGCTCCCTATTGGCTTATCCAGTGTCTCCATTGCGATGACGCAAAATTTCCTTGCCTCAAGACTCGATAATGGATGCCGTGGTCACTTCCGGCCCCATCGAGGAGAACACGATGCAAGGCTTTACTCCCGGGCTGTTCGACCGTCTGGACGATGACAGCGAGCATGCGCCAGGCAACAAACGCCTAGTCCGCGCTCATGCACTGGCCGAGGCCATGCGCAGCGTTACACGCGACCTGCAGGCCCTCCTCAACACCCGGTCGGCCCTGGCACCAGCGTCCCTCGCGCCCTACCCCGCGGTGTCGGGTTCCATCGTGAACTACGGCCTCATCGACTTCGCCGGCATGTGCATGAACAGCGACACCGATCAGCAAGAAATCTGCAAATCCGTTCGGCTGGCAATCGAGCGCCATGAGCCGCGATTGCACAAGGTCGAGGTGACACTGCGGGCGCGCAAAGGCGCCATCAACCGTGTCGACTTCGTTATCACGGCTCAGCTCAAAACTGGCTCGCTGACCGAACAGATGTCTTTCAATGCCGTGTTTCGTCCTTCTCTCCAGCAGTATTCGATCGAAGGTACGAATTAGAAAGTAGAAAGCGCAATCGCCAACCCTATGGATGAACTGTTCACGAAGTACGAGCGCGAGCTCGTGATCCTCCGGTCACTGTGCCGGGAATATGCGCAGCGCTATCCCAAGGTGGCGGCAAAACTGCAGATGGGCGGAGACACATGCGACGACCCACATGTGGAACGCCTGATCCAGGGCGTCGCCTTGCTCAGCGCACGTGTCGCAAAGCGCCTGGACGATTCATACCCTCAGTTCACCGAGGCGTTACTGAACCTGCTTTTCCCTCACTACTTGCGACCATTTCCGTCATGCGCGATCGCACGCTTTGTTGGCAAGCGAGGCGCGGAGGAAAAACCCAACGCCATCCCCGAGATGCCCCGCGGTACCCTGCTTCAGTCCGCGGCAGTGGATGGCGTGCCGTGCACATTCAAGACCGTCTATGACGTCAGCCCTTCCGCGGTCGTGCTGGCCGAGGCAAGTTTCGAGACGCTCATCTGCGCACCTGTCGCCACACGCCTGCCCGAGGACGTCACCTCTTCGCTAACGCTCAAATTCGCATCGGCGGGCGCAGGAAAGCCGCTATCCCCGGCCACGGCCACTGGCATTCGCGTGTACGCCGACGGTGACTCATCCTTCTGCGCCGCGCTGCGCGACGCACTCTTCGTGCATACGCGGGCCGCGTACGTGCAACTGGACGACGACGGGCCTTGGGAACGGCTGCCAATTGTTCCGATCACGCCAGCCGGCTTTGCAGACGATGAGGCGCTCATTCCATTCGAGGCCCGGTCGCACAAGGCTTACCGAATCCTCGCCGAGTATTTCGCCTTTCCCGAGAAATTCAACTTCTTCGACATCGACATTCCCGGGCTGCTCCCCAGGATCCCTGCCGACCGCACGCACTTCACGCTGCACCTTGCGATTGCCGACATCTGTCCCGACGGCGACAAGGCGCGGATGCTGGCAAGCCTGTCGAAGCAGCATCTGCTGCAAGGATGCACACCTGTGGTCAACCTGTTCAGGCAGCCGGGCGTACCGATCACGTTTGACCAGCTCTCCGCCGACTACACCCTGCTCGCAAGCGCAGATTTCCCGCAGGCGTATGAGGTGTACTCGGTCGACAAGGTGCACATGGTGCGCCAGCGCGGCAGGGACGCAGCCGTCACCGAATTTCGCCCCTTCTATTCGCTCAAGCATGGTGAAGAAGACGGCACGGAACGAGGTCGCTACTGGCTGATGCGCCATGATGAGACACTCGCACTCTGCAGCCCCGGCCACGAGAAATCGATCGCGCTCGTCAATGCCGATTGCGAGCCACTCGACGCCGAGAGAAACACCGTGTCCATCGAACTGAGTTGTACGAACCGCAACCTGCCGTGCTCGCTCAAGATCGGCGCGTCCGAGGGCGACCTGTTCGTTCCTGGAGCGACGAGCAGCGACGTAATACGCCTATTACGAAGGCCAACCCGCCCGGCCCGGCTAGCGAACGGGCCTGCCATGCATTGGCGCCTTATCTCGCACCTGGCGCTCAATCATCATTCACTGGCACTGGAAGGCGCTGAAGGTCTGCGCGAGATGCTGACCCTGTACGACCTGGCGCCCTCGCCTGTCTCGCGCCGGCAAATTGCGGGCATCGTTGCCCTCGATCAAAGCGAAACCACGGCCTGGATCAGGCACAAGCACGGATCGTCGCTCGTGCACGGTACCGAAATTCGCCTCACGCTCGACGAGGAAGCCTATGCCGGCGCCGGCGTGCACCTGTTCGTGCAGGTCCTCGATCAGTTCTTCGCGCTGTACGTTCACCTGAACAGCTTTGTCGAACTCGTCATCCTGTCTCGCCAAAGCGGAAAGGAACTATTCCGATGCAAGCCACGAAGCGGAAGCATGAATCTAGTGTAATCGGGCTACTGTTGGGCGAACCGCATCGGTTCGAATTCGCGCAGCTGCTCAACCTGCTGTTGCGCGATCTGCGGCGCCAGGGCATCCCCTATGAGCGTGCATTTCGCGATGTGCTCTCGTTTCGCAACAGCCTGTCCCTTTCGTTCCCGGCCAGCGAAGTTCAGGCGCTCGATGTCGAGCCGAAAACGCAGGATGCGCTTGGCACGATGCGCGCTGGTCAAGTAAAACGCATCCGTATCACGCCGGCGTTCATCGGGCTGCTGGGCGCCAGCGGCACGCTGCCCCTGCACGACACCGAGCGGATCGCCGCGCGCAAGGCACATGACGGAGACGCCAGTCAGCGGGACCTGCTTGATGTTCTGTCGAACCGCTTGATTGGGCTGTTCTATGAGGCGTGGGGTAAGTACCGGGTCGAGCATGGCCTTGACGTCCGCGGACAGGATCTCCTGCTGCCAATAATGACATCCTTGTCGGGTACGAGATCGCGCCCCCTGCAGGGAGGCGAACAGTCGGCTGGCCGGGTGAGGCAAGAGACCGCAGCGTACTTTGCCGGACTGCTCAGGACCCGGCCCGTATCGGCGAGCACCGTCGAACAGGTCCTTACCGCCTACTTCGGGGTACCAATCCGACTGGAGCAGTTCGTCGGTTGCTGGGATCCGATTCCCGAAAACCGTCGCAGCACGCTCGGCACCACGACGCCGACCCTCGGTTACGGCGCCGCGCTCGGTGTACGCCTGTGGCGCCACGACCTGAGCGCCCGGCTGCACATCGGGCCGCTGGATGAAGCGCAAGCTCAGGGTTTTCTTCCTGGCGGCGTCTCACTAGCAGCGCTGGAAGAGATGGCCAGCGTCTTTGCCGTGCCGATGTTGCGCTATGAAGTGCGGCTCCTGCTGGCGCCCCCTTGCGTCAAGCGGCTCACCTTGAGCACAAGGACGGCCCCACGCCAGCTCGGCTGGAACACTTTTCTCACCGGGACACCGGGCGTCACCAGCCGCCCTGACATCAGGTCTGCGCTTCGCCTGCCCGGCCGCCCGTCCTCAGGCCGGCCCCCCGATGCCTGGCCTGGCTAAGGTCCGGTAACCGCCGCGGCGCCGGCCCGGTACGATCTTGGTGAGGGCACTTCGCCCTGCAGTTGCTCCGCGTGAATGAGTACCGGCGCGACGAAGATAAGTTTGCGCTGCTGGTTGCCAACCCCATGAGCCTGCATTCGAAAATGCCCGCGGCGCCAGTGTGGCGCCACCCCGCTTCCCGTCCCGCCTGCCGCGGCGGCTGAAGGCAAGGATTCTGGGCCGATAAGGATGCTGTTATACAGGGAGGCAGCCCTCTGCAACACTTTGGCGCGCTTGCGCTCGCCCAATCCGGCAGCGCGACCCATCGTCTCGTCGTATTCAAGGTGCTGCATCACCCGCGCCTGCTTCAAGGCCATGTAGAGGAATACCCTCACCACGTAGCTGACAGCCGCATGCATCGGCCGGTGGAACTCGTCCACAGGCTCCCCTGCGACAGCGTCAAGCACCTTGTCCAGCCACTCGCCGACAGTGGTGCTTCCCCTGTCCGTCTCGCCGAGCAGTGCGACGTGGCCGTTGTAGCGATCCTGCCGCTTGCTGACGAAGACGAGTTCCAAGGTCCAAAGGGTTTCACCTTTGGCGCAACGTGCGGAATCCTGGGTTAAAGAAACAGAAAACACCATCGAAGACGCGGTCGGGGGCGTGCGATGCCGGTACCTTCAGGTATTGCATTGCCGCTTCGCCGAAGCGCAGATACTGGGCCCGATAAGGTGGCGCGACGATACTCATTGGCAGGCTGAGGTCAACGTCTGAATTTGTCAGCAGTGTTTCCAGCGCTGGCGTGGCCTCGATCACCGTCCCCTTATTCAAGTGGTATTTCAGGTTGGTGCTGACCTCGACCGCGAGCATACGACGATTCGCTTCTACTTTCTCGGTCTCCTCCTTCGGCACAAGAGACATGGGATGCATGTGCCCCAACTGCCAGGATACCTCCTGCCTGATGCTCCAGCAGAGCGTGCCCCGATCTTGCTAGCGGCGCCAGACCTCGGTGCTCCCGAGCGCTCGCGTCCAGGCGTCGATCGCTCCCTGGTTGCGGAACTGGACCGGATACGGCCGGCCGAAAAGGGTCGTCACCCGGCTGCAGTCCAGCGCCGGGGCGACATCGATAACATCGTCCGCCGGCCTCCGCGACGAACGACGGCCAAGCACGATCGGGGCGGCACCTCCGGTGGGCGCTGGCCCATATCGTTTCAGGTTTTTTGGCATGCCAGGTCCACCTATCAAAGCGGTTCGATAAAACTGCAGTCAGGAAAACTGTAGACATGGCTCAGGGAAACGTATTGATTGCCATCAATTTCGCTTTGGCGACACCGAGGTAACGTAGCCGCTGGACAATTTTCCACTTGCGCTACGGCTATGCCGAGCGGCTATCGGAGGCAGTCAATGGGCGTAAGCCAGGTAATCGCGGCCGGTGCCGCGCTGTCGGCGTTCAGCGGCAACTCGCAACACAACCGCCTGATGCGGCTGGATTTTCCATTCGAGGATGGGCCGCCCGCCATCCTGCTGCCGAACAAGCTCGTCGCCCGCGAGGAAGTCTCGCG
>NZ_JBHSMS010000066.1:0-18986 GCF_042656795.1 Massilia jejuensis
GCCCCTGCTAACGTTTACAACACCCCAAAAGAAAAATGCCGTTCAGTCTTAACTGAACGGCATTACGCCGAAGCGTCCTTTTTGCATTCCGCCTTCCGGCAGCTTACATGCCGCAACCGAGCGACTTGATACGGTCGTAGGCAGCCTTTGCCTGCACCAGGCCGAAGCCGAACTTGGTATCGCGGCCGGCGGCGCCCAGGTCCAGCGCGCTCTTGCCGAGCGAGGTGCGGATCTGCGAGCCCGTGCAGGTCGGGAAGTAGCTCCACACCAGTGCGGCGACGGCCGACACGTGCGGGGTTGCCATCGAGGTACCGTCGAAGTAGGCGTAGTTCGATGCGTTGATGCCGACGGTGGCGCTCTGGCCCAGCTGGGTCTTCATCGCCGCGCCATCGGTATCGGTCGCGGTGACCGACGGGATGTTGGTCACGGTGGTGCCCAGCGTGCCGCCGAAGGCGCCTGCCACGTTGTTGTACACCACGGCGCCGAGGCCGCCGCTCTTCTCGCAGTTCGAGACCTTGGTCGCAAAGTCGACCGTGCCGCGCGCGATCAGGCAGACCTTGCCGGAGACGGCGCTGTTGATCGCGTCGCCGATGCCGAAGTCGGCCAGCGGCGCGGTGGCGGTCTTGACCGGCGAGCCTTCCATCGCACCCGGCACGTAGGTGCTTGCGCCGACGGTCAGGATAGCTTCCTGGCCAGTGCCCATTGGAACAGTCGACAGGACGCCGACGCCGGGACCTGCCAGTTCGACCTTGCTGTTGTACTGCGAGAAGGTGGCCCAGGCCTTGTTCTCGTCGACAGCGCCGACCATCATCACGCTGGCGTAGCCGGCAGGGTAGGAGATGACGGTGTTGCCGTCGTTGCCGGCGGCGGCGATGCTCAGCACGCCTTTCGATTGCAGGCTGTCGAAGGCGTTTTGCTCGGTACGGCTCGAACGGCCGCCGCCGAGCGACATGCTGATCACGTTGGCGCCTGCCGCACCGCATTTGTTCGCTGCCGTAGCCAGGGTCGACGAGTAGGCCCAGCCGGCCGCGCCGAATACCTTGACGATATGCAGCTTGAGCGCCTTGTTCGCGTTGACGCCGACCACGCCGGTACCGCTGTTGTTGATCGCGGCGATGGTGCCGGCGACGTGGGTGCCGTGGCTGTTCTCGTCGGTGTACCACCAGCCGGTGCCGCTGTCGTATTCGCCGGTGACGGGATTGGTCGACAGGTCTTCGTGGTTGCGGTCATAGCCCGAGTCGATGATGCAGACCTTGCGCTTGCCGGCGAGCGAGTCGCTCAGCAGGTCAGCCTGGACTTGCTTGATGCCGTATGGGACTTGCTGGCCAGCCAGGTAGGGAGTGCCGGTCGAAGGCGAGGTCAGGGCGAACGGCTTGCGCACGACGTCTTCCTCGATGTACTGGACGTTCGGGTTGTTTTCCAGCCCCTTGAGCGCGACGAGCGGCACTTCGACGGCCATGGCGTTCATGCCGAAGATCTCGTGCTTGACCGCGCCCTTGGAGGCGGCCACGGCCGATTTGACTGCTGCTTTGGCGCCTGGCTTGAAGGCGACGATGATGCGGGTGGTGTCAGGTGCGGCCGCATAGGCGGCATTGCACAGCATTCCGGCCGCTGCAGCGGCCAGGCACAGACTGAAGGTCTTTTTTGCAGCACGAGTCATGTTTACTTCTCCGTATGAAAACCTATAGAAATGCCGCGATTCTTCGCTCGCGTGCATGTTTTTTATAAAAACGCATGGTTTGCCGTCGATGAACGGCTGAGGCCAGTGTATGCATGAAATGTACAGGCGGGCAATTCCTAAATTAATCGAGATCAGCGGTGTTGCAATGTTGCACGCTGAAACGATTGAAAACGGTATGGTGGGTTTATTTAGTGCTATATTTTTGCCCCTCGCCATTGTGCATTTGCAGCAATTTTCGAGGTGCATCGGCGACGTCCTTCTCCGGCGCTTGGTATGATGGCGTTCACTCCCATCTCGTGTACAGGAACAGCCCATGAAAACGAAGGCCGCGATTGCGTGGAAAGCGGGTCAGCCGCTGACGATCGAAGAAGTCGAACTCGAAGGCCCGAAGGCCGGCGAAGTACTGGTCGAAGTCAAGGCCACCGGCATTTGCCACACCGATTACTACACGCTCTCGGGCGCCGACCCGGAAGGCCTGTTCCCGGCCATCCTCGGCCATGAGGGCGCCGGCGTCGTCGTCGACGTCGGCCCGGGCGTGACCAGCCTGCGCAAGGACGACCACGTCATCCCGCTCTACACGCCGGAATGCCGCCAGTGCAAATTCTGCCTCTCGCAGAAGACCAACCTGTGCCAGGCGATCCGCTCGACCCAGGGGCGTGGCCTGATGCCGGACGCGACCTCGCGCTTCTCGCTCGACGGCAAGCCGATCTACCATTACATGGGAACTTCGACCTTCTCGAACTACATCGTGGTGCCGGAAATCGCGCTGGCCAAGGTGCGTTCGGATGCTCCGTTCGACAAGATCTGCTACATCGGCTGCGGCGTCACCACCGGCATCGGTGCCGTCATCTTCACGGCCAAGGTAGAGGCGGGCGCCAACGTCGTCGTCTTCGGCCTGGGCGGCATCGGCCTGAACGTGATCCAGGCGGCCAGGATGGTCGGCGCGGACAAGATCATCGGTGTCGACCTCAACCCGGCACGCGAGGCCATGGCGCGCAAGTTCGGCATGACCCATTTCGTCAATCCGACCCAGGTCGAGAGCGTGGTGGACAGCATTGTCCAGATCACCGACGGCGGCGCCGACTATTCGTTCGAGTGCATCGGCAACGTCACCACCATGCGCCAGTCGCTCGAGTGCTGCCACAAGGGCTGGGGCCAGTCGATCATCATCGGCGTGGCCGAAGCGGGCGCCGAAATCTCGACCCGTCCGTTCCAGCTGGTGACGGGGCGCGTGTGGAAGGGTTCCGCCTTCGGCGGCGCGCGCGGCCGCACCGACGTGCCGAAGATCGTCGACTGGTACATGGAAAACAAGATCAACATCGACGACCTGATCACCCACCACCTGCCGCTCGAGCGCATCAACGAAGGGTTTGATTTGATGAAGTCGGGCGAGTCGATTCGTTCGGTGGTCGTGTACTGACCAGCCGCATCTGTGGCCTGTTCCGCGGAAGCGACATGCGTCGCATGCCGCGGACACAAAGCCGGCGTCACAAAAAGCCGGTGTCAGGTCTGACAATCGGACACGAAAAGCCGGTGTCACGAAAAGCCGGTGTCAGGTCTGACAATCGGACACGAGCTCGTCAGGTCACAAGCGAAAAGCCGGTGTCAGGTCTGACAATCGGACACGCAGCAAAAAGCCGGTGTCAGGTCTGACAATCGGACACCAGCTCGTCAGGTCAGGGGCAAGTATGACGATCGCCGCGATCGGATATGAGCTCACGAATGCATGGCACCAAGCTCGCGCCTGTCCGAATGTCAGACCTGACCCCAGCTGTTCCATGTCCGAATGTCAGACCTGACCCCAGCTGTTTATTTGGCCGCGGCTGTTTGTTTCCCCTTGCGCCGGTACGAACTGCTCCATCACGGCCGTGCGCAACAGCGCCGGCGGCATCGGGGCGGTGATACAAGCCGTTACCAAATCATGAGTATCGGAAAGAAGGTGTGCGCCGACCGCGTGCGACAATTGCAGCCGATTAAACTCTGCCATGTCGCCGTCCCATGCCCGCCACACCCCGCACGAAGTCCCACCCGGTCCCGCGCCGCCGTCTCCTGGTTTCCCTCGTCCTCGGCACGCTGATCGTGTCGGCCTCGGCCGCCGCGCAGCAGGCCCCGGCTCCGGCCGCGCCCGCGCCTGCCGCGGCGCCGTCAGCCGGGCAGGGCCAGGCCACGGGCGCGCTGCCGGCGACCGCCACCGTCTCCGTCACCACCAAGCGCAACGCGAACCGGATCGACCGCCAGGTGTACGACGTGAAAGCCGACCCGGCCAGCTCGAACGACACCGTGGCCGATACCCTGAACAAGCTGCCCTCGGTAGCGGTCGACGCCGATGGCGCGGTGACGCTGCGCGGCAAGAGCAATGTCCAGATCTATATCGATGGCAAGCCCTCGGCCGTGATGCAGGGCGATAACCGGGCCGCGGCCATCAATGCGCTGCCGGCGGCCGATCTCGAATCGGTCGAGGTCATCAACAATCCCGGCGCCCAGTTCGGCAACGAAGGCGGCGGCGGGCCGATCCTGAACCTGGTGATGCGGCGCGAGCGCACGCCCGGCGGCTTCGGCGTGCTCAACGCGAATGCCGGCACCAGGGGCCGCTTCAACGCCGGCAGTTTCGGCAGCTATACCACCGGGCGCATCAGCGCACAGGGCAGCCTGTCCGGGCGCCACGACCAGCGCGGCACCGACGGCGAGACGGTGCGCGAGCGTATCGATCCGGCTACCGGCGCGGTCGCGCGCAGCGCCCAGGCCTCGCGCGGCGACACGGAAAACCGTTCCGTCTCGCTCAACGGCACCCTCAGCTACAACCTCGGCGAGAAGGATGTGGTGGGCGTGAGCGTGATGGCCTCGGGCACCGACAGCGACGCCGTCTCGGTCGAACGCTATCGGGGCAGCAATGCCGCCGGCGTGGTCGACAGCGACTACCTGCGCGCGGGGCAGCGCGCAGGCAGCAGCCGCAACTACAGCCTGTCGGGCCGCTTCGACCACAAGGGCGATACGCAAGGCGAACTGTTCAAGATGGACCTGCGCCTGTCGGGCGCCACCAGCGAAAGCGAACTGCGCAGCGCGACCGACTATACGCTGCGTCCGCTCGCTGCGCAGAACCCGCGCACGCGCCAGGACAACCTCACCGACAACCGGGTGGCCGACTTCACCGGCGACTACGAGCTGCCGGGCGAGCGCGGCACCCTGCGGCTGGGCTACAAGCTGGCCCGCAGCCGCAGCGCGTTCGACAACGCCTACTTTGATATCGACGCGGCCACGCTGGCCGAGCGCGTCAACGGCGGGCGCACCAACCGCTTCGAGCTCGACGAGAAGACCGCCGCGCTGTACGGCTCCTACCAGTGGCGCATCGACAGCCGGTGGGCGGTGCAGGGCGGCTTGCGCGCCGAGTACACCGATGTCGACCTGTTCCAGGCGACAACGAATATCCGCGCCGGCAACAGCTACCTGGATGCGATCCCGAGCGCCTTCCTCACCTACGGCTGGTCGGACGACACCACGCTGCGCCTGAGCTACGCGCACCGCATCCGCCGCCCGGGCGCGGCCGACCTGAATCCGTTCGTGATCTACCGCGACGAGTTCAACGTCTCGTCGGGCAACCCGAACCTGCGTCCGAGCGATTCCGATTCGCTCGAACTCGGCCTCGAAACCAAGTTCGGCAAGGTCGACGCCAACCTGCGCCTGTATGCACGGCGCGATACCGACCTGATTTCCGAGCGCCGCTTCTTCCTCGACAACGATGTCTTGCTGACGACGCGTGAAAACGCCGGCAGCAGCAATGCGGGCGGCCTGGAGTTCAGCTTCGGCGGCAAGGCCACCGACAAGCTCAGCCTCAACGCCAGCGGCAACCTGGGCTATGCCGAGCAAAGCGTGCTCGGCAGCGCAGGCGGCGACAAGCGCAGCGCCACCTCGCTCACCGGCCGTGCCCGCATCGCCTACCAGATCGACCGCGAGAACCAGGTCCAGCTGATGATCAATGCCCAGGGCAAGACCCTGTTCGGCGAGGGCTACCGCGCACCGTCGGCCACGGCCGACCTGAACTACCGCCGCATGCTCACGCCGGCGCTGTCGCTGGTGGTCAACATCAACGACCTGTTCGATTCTCAAAAAATGGACACGGTCACCGAGACCGACCGCCTGCGCGAAACGAGTACCCGCCGCTTCGACGGACGCACGCTCTTTGTCGGCCTGTCCTACCGCTTCGGCGGCGCCGGGCAGCGCGCGGGCCGGCCGGGCGGCGCGCCGGGCATGCGCGGCCCCGGCGGCTGGGGCGGCTGGGGCGCTGGCGCGGGCCATTGAGCCGAGCTGGGCGCCGCTGAACGCGGCCCTGTGCCAGACTTGGGGGATCGAACCCAAGGAGCACGGCATGACGAACCAGCAAGTCACCCAGGACCAGGACCAGGATAAGGATACAGTGCCGGCGCCCGCATCGGCGAACGGCTTCGACGGCCTGAAGGACAAGAAGCCGGAAGACCTGACGCCGGAAGAATTGCGCCTGATGGCCGACACGATGCCCGGCGACGGACCGGGCGACTGAGTTCAGCGCGGCTGCAAGGCGATGACGGCCATGCCGGCCAGCGCCAGGCATGCGCCGGCCGCATCCCAGCGGGTCAGGCTGACGCCGTCGACAAAACGCAGCCACAGCAGGGCGACGGCGATATACATGCCGCCGTAGGCCGCATAGATGCGGCCGGTGGCGCTCGGGTGCATGGTCAGCAGCCAGGCGAACAAGGCCAGCGAAGCGGCCGCCGGCACTAGCAGCCAGGCTGGCTTGCCTTGTTTCAGCACCAGCCACGGCAAATAGCAGCCGACGATTTCGGCCAGGGCGGTGACGGCGAACAGGAGGGCGGTGTTGATCAGTGCCGGCATGGGCGAATGATACGCGATCGATGAAAAAAAACCCGAAGGCCATTGCTGGCCTTCGGGCTGCCTGATGTGCGGCAGTGGCGGTCTCCGCCACCGCGCCGCGCTCAGTGCTGGTCGATCTTGCCGCGCCAGCCGCCGGTCTCGGCGCCGCGCTTCTCGAGCATTTCCTTGAAATTGGTCAGGTTGGCACGCGTTTCCATGCGCACCGCTCCGAGAGCGTCGCCGATCGTTTCCAGCACGCCGTCCGGCTTGTAATCCATCTGCAGCGTCACGCGGGTGACGTTGTCGGAAATCTTGTGGAAGGTCACCACGCCGGCATTGTGCACGCCGCCGATGCTGCGCCAGGCGATGCGCTTGTCCGGAATCTGTTCGGTGATTTCGGCATCCCATTCCTTGTCTTCACCGGCGACATTCGCTTTCCAGTGCAGGCGCTTGTCGTCGAGCTGGCGGATTTCCTTCACGCTCTTCATGAACTGCGGGAAATCCTCGAACTGGGTGAACTGGTTGTACACCGTACGCACCGGCGCATTGACTTCGATCGCCTCGATGATCGACGAATCGCCGTTCTGGGTACGGTTCTTCTTCATTTGCTTCGACAGCATCATTCCGCCCACAGCAAGTGCGGCGACAGTCACGACTCGATTCAACATAGGTTTCTCCTTTTAAGCAATAAGGCATCCTGCACACGAAGCGCACAGAGCCCATCGGCTGATACTGGTTACATCGACATGATCCACGCATTGAAGCGCGTATTTGTTATTAAGTTAATCGAATTTTTGAACAGGTGGCGCGCGGGAGACTCGGGACTTGTTACTGCTGAGTTAAATGCAGATGCCGTACTATGCAGGCTGCTTATTTACTTTTGATTGGGAAATTGCCGTTTTTTAGAGGAGATGAAAGCATTCGGTATTCGCCGGAATTGACGAAGCGCGGTGTGCCACGCTCGTCTGTCGCGGCAAGAACGGTGTCCTTCGAATGAAATTTTATTTCACCTGAGCCCTTGTTTTGAAATTTCCTTTCCCGTTGCTGAGGTGTCGATAGGAGACTGGATGGGCGTACAGTAAAGTCGAGCGGTATAATGGGCGCATGAATCTCCTTCACAACCTTAATCCTGAACAATTGGCCGCAGTGACCCTGCCTGCTCAGAGCGCGCTGATCCTTGCCGGCGCCGGTTCGGGCAAGACCCGCGTGCTGACGACCCGCATCGCCTGGCTGCTGCAAACGGGGCAGGTGTCACCCGCCGGGATCATGGCGGTGACCTTCACCAACAAGGCCGCGAAGGAGATGCTGACCCGCCTGGCGACCATGCTGCCGGTGAATACGCGCGGCATGTGGATCGGCACCTTCCACGGCCTGTGCAACCGCTTGCTGCGCACGCATTACCGCGACGCCGCGCTGCCGCAATCGTTCCAGATCCTCGATTCGCAAGACCAGCTGTCGATGATCAAGCGCCTGCTGAAGGCGGCGAACGTCGACGATGAAAAATATCCGGCCAAGAACCTGATGTATTTCATTAACAATGCCAAGGACCAGGGATTGCGGGCCGGCCAGGTCGAGGCCTACGACCCGATCGAACGCAAGATGGTCGAGCTGTACGAACTTTACGACCAGCAGTGCCAGAAAGAAGGGGTGGTCGATTTCGCCGAACTGCTGCTGCGCGCCTACGAGCTACTTTCGCGCAACGCACCGCTGCGCCAGCATTACCAGATGCGTTTCAAGCACGTGCTGGTCGACGAGTTCCAGGACACGAACGACCTGCAATACAACTTGCTCAAGCTGCTGGCCGGCCACGGCGAGCAGGTAGGCGGCGCGATCTTCGCCGTCGGCGACGACGACCAGAGCATCTATGCCTTCCGTGGCGCCAACGTCGGCAACATGTCGGCCTTCGAACGCGATTTCAAGGTCAGGAACCTGATCAAGCTCGAGCAGAACTACCGCTCGCATGGGCACATCCTCGACAGCGCCAACTACCTGATCGCCAACAACCAGAAGCGCCTGGGCAAGAACCTGCGTACCGATGCCGGACTGGGCGAGCCGGTCCGTATCTACGAAGCCTCGTCCGACCTGGAAGAAGCGCAGTGGATCATCGAGGAAGCCAAGAACCTGATGGGCGAAGGCTTGCCGCGCAAGGAAATCGCGATTCTCTACCGGTCCAACGCGCAGAGCCGGGTCATCGAGCACGCGCTGTTCGCGGCCGGCATTCCCTATACGGTGTATGGCGGCCTGCGCTACTTCCAGCGCGCCGAGGTCAAGCATGCCATCGCCTATTTGCAGCTGATGGACAATCCGCACAACGATTCGGCCTTCCTGCGGGTGGTGAACTTCCCCACGCGCGGCATCGGCGTGCGCTCGATCGAGCAGCTGCAAATGGCGGCCGATACCTATGGCATCTCGCTGTACGCGGCCGTGCCCTACATGACCGGCAAGGCCGGCACCTCGCTGGGCGGTTTCGTCAAGCTCATCGAGGGCGCGCGCTTCGAGACCCAGCAGCTGGCGCTGCCGGAAATGGTGCGCATCGTGCTTGAGCGCAGCAACCTGCTCACGCACTACGGCAACGAAAAAGAAGGCGCCGACCGCATCGAGAACCTCGAGCAGATGGTCAACGCGGCGGCCCAGTTCGTGCAGGAAGAGGGCTTCGGCCAGTCCGCCCCGGCGCACCTGGGTCCGCCATCGCAGGCGCAGGCGGGCGAGGCGGTCCTCTACCAGGACGGCATCGAGATCCTGGACGCGGACGCGCCGCTGCCGTCGGTGATGTCGCCCTTGTCCGCTTTCCTGGCGCACGCGTCCCTGGAGGCGGGCGACGCCCAGGCGCAGGCCGGCCAGGACGCGATGCAGCTGATGACGGTGCACTCGGCCAAGGGTCTGGAATTCGACGCCGTCTTCATTACCGGCCTGGAAGAGGGCCTGTTCCCGCACGAAACCAGTGCCCGCGAGCTCGACGGCGTGGACGAGGAACGCCGCCTGATGTACGTGGCGATCACGCGCGCCCGCAAGCGTTTGTACATGAGCTTTACCCAGCAGCGCATGCTGCACGGCCAGACGCGCTTCAACATGAAGTCGCGCTTCTTCGACGAGTTGCCGGAAGAAGCCCTGAAATGGCTCTCGCCCCGCGTGCAAAGCAATTGGTTCGCCAACAAGAAATCCCCCACCGCCTGGGACGATGCCGCCTTCCGCAACGGCAGCGACAACAAGATCGCCCAGCAGATCACGCAAAAGTCGGCCGGCAACGGCGTCGGATGGCGTGTCGGCGAATCGGTCACGCATGCCAAGTTCGGCGAGGGCGTGATCGTGAATATCGAGGGCGGGGCGGGGGCGGCGCGCGCCCAGATCAACTTCGGCGCTTCCGGTATGAAAGTGCTCGATCTGTCGGTGGCCAAGCTGGAGCGGATCGCGCGCTGAGACGATGTGAAGTTCGGCGGACGGAACCGGATGCGGTGCCGGCACCAGCCGGGCCGGCAACGCACCGCTTCTGGCGCTTAACGACGCATGGATGTCCGGGCGAGCACCGGCGCCATCACTTGTTCAGGTTGACGCGCCCTGGGCCCACATCCACCGGCTTGCCGAAGATCTGCCGGTATCCCGCATACATCGCGCACTGCAACAACAGCACGAACAGGAAGATCAGCCACATGATCGCCACCCGCGCCAGGCTCGATCCGCCCAGCACCAGCGCGACGATGAAGCAGACGCCGAAGAAAATCGCGAACCACGCCAGCAGGAGCACGATGAATACGCGGGCATTCTTGAGCACGGCGAAGAAGCTGTAGAAGGTCGCCTTGCCTAAGCTCATCTTCTGCCAGTATGTCAGCGGCGCGGCAAAGGCCAGCGCGATCAGCACCGCCACGTCGAGGATGAAAATGCCGATCATGGCCAGCAGGTCGGAAGCATGCACGCGCGGCGGCGCGTTCGGGTCGACCGGCTGCGAGACCTGCTGCCAGAAGCCCGGGTCGATCGCGACCTTGGTCAGCATGGTCAGCAGCAGCGACGCGCCGAGGTAGATCAGGCCGACCTTGCACAGGTCGACGATCACCGGCTTCCTGAAACCGGTCAACAGCACGGCGGGCGTGACGCGCTCGCCGTTTTCGATCATCAGGCAAGCCTTCATGAACGCCATCGAGAACGAGGGAATCAGGACCACGGCCACCATCTTGCCCAGTAACGGCACGGCACTGATCAGGAGGCTGAACAGGATATTGGCGAACAGCAGGGTCGTGAGGGCGGCAGGCTGCTTGCGGAACAGGCCGGTGCCTTCCTTCAGCCAGTTCCAGCCGGTAATTGCGGGCATATTAGTCATTCTTGGTGAGCCAGCCGGGGGGCCGGTGTGGCAATACGGTCGCGCAGGATGCGCTCGAAATGGGTGGGATCGTGCGGCGTGAGCATCTCGGCCGCGCGCGGCACGTAAAAGTCGTACAGGCGCGACAGCCAGAAACGCAGCGCCGCGGCGCGCAGCATCGGTTGCCAGGAGGCTTCTTCGGCGCCGGTGAACGGACGCACGGCGCGATACGCGTCCAGCAGCGCATCGACACGCGCCGTATCGAGCGCGCCGCTGGCCAGGTCGATGCACCAGTCGTTGACGGTCACCGCCAGATCGAACAGCCAGGCATCGACGCCGGCAAAATAAAAGTCGAAGCAGCCCGTCAGGCGCTCGCCGACGAACATCACGTTATTGCGGAACAGGTCGGCGTGGACCGGACCGCGCTGCAACTGCGGATAGGTCTCGCCGGCGGCAAACGCGGCCTGGAAGGCCACCTCGCTCCGCAGCAACTCGGCATTTCCGGGCGAAAGATAGGGCAGCACTTGCGGCATGGTTGCCTGCCACCAGTCCAGGCCGCGCAGGTTGGGCTGGTGCAGCGGGAAGTCCAGCGCCGCCAGGTGCATGCGCGCCAGCATCGCGCCCATTGCCGCGCAATGCACTGGCTGCGGGTCCATTTGCGAGCTGCCTTCGAGTTTGCTGACGATCGCCGCCGGCTTGCCGTGCAGGGCGACCACCAGGTCGCCGGCCGCGTTCGCTACCGGCGCCGGCACCGGAATGCCGCGCTCGGCCAGGTGGCGCATCAGGTGAACGTAGAAGGGCAGTTGGTCGAAATCGAGGTTCTCGAAGACCGTCAGGACGTATTCGCCGCGCTCGGTCGTCAAGAAAAAATTGCTGTTTTCGATGCCGGAAGCGATGCCCTGGAGCGCCACTGCCTGGCCGAGGGGAAACTGCTCCATCCACTGGGTGAGATCATCCAGTGTGACTGCGGTAAACACTGCCATGTGCGAGGGTGAAATAAGAAGAGTCTGGGCGTGCGGGCGCGTTGCGACCGCTTGGCGGGTTGATCAGCGGTTCGCGGGCAGCGGCGGCGGCGGTGGAATGTCGGCCGGCTTGAGCATCGGAGCGGTTGCCGCCGGTACGTTCGCGGCAGGCGCACGGTTCGCGGCAGCCATGCCGGACGCGGTTGCCGTTCGCTTGGGCGGCGCCGCGGCGCTTGCGCCCGCCGCTGCCGCATCGGCTGCCGCTTGCGCTTCGGCCGCCGCCTTGCGCTTGGCGTTGAGGTCGAATTCCATCACTTGCCACTGCGGCGCGCGGATGGCGCTGCTCTGGGCGTCGCCCGGCTGCGCATTGCCCACGGGCTGGCCCGGCTTCATGACATACCGGCTCTTGCCGCTCTGGACTTCGACTTCGGTGACCTGGCCGCTGTTATTGCGCTTTTCGCGAATTTGCGTGCCGCGCCGCGGTTCGATGTTCGTCAGGGGCGTTTCGCTTTCCGGCTCGATGCGTTCGGTCGCAGGCGGTTGCCCCGCGGCCGGCGCCGGTGCCGGCCGCGGGGCAGGCGTTGGCGCCGCCGTTTGCGCAGACGCCGCGCCGGCACAGCCGAGCAGGGCAATCGACAGGGTCAGACGGGGAAATATGCGCGGCATGATGGTCACCTTGTATCGTTTGAACCATTGTAACAAACACAGTGCCGTCCCGTGAAAAGTGTGCCGTCCGACCCCATATCGACACGGCGCGCGGCCCTTGCGTTGCGCTTTGACCGGCGCCGATTCTGCGATAATGGCGCTCACTTTGGCCAAGGCCGGCTTTCCCCATCATTCCTATGCAAAATACCCTGCTGCTCGTCGACGGTTCCAGCTATCTCTATCGCGCCTTCCACGCGCTGCCCGACCTGCGCGGCCCGGACGGCCACCCGACCGGCGCGATGCACGGCATGGTCAACATGCTGCGCCGCCTGCGCACCGACTATCCGGCCGCCTACATTGCCTGCGTGTTCGACGCGAAAGGCAAGACCTTCCGCGACGATATGTACCCCGAGTACAAGGCGACGCGCGCCTCGATGCCGCCCGATCTCTCCAAGCAGATCGAGCCGATCCACGAGGTGGTGCGCCTGATGGGCTGGCCGATCCTGATGATCGAGGGCGTGGAGGCGGACGACGTGATCGGCACCCTGGCCGTGCAGGCTGCCGCCAAGGGCATGAAGACCATCGTCTCGACCGGCGACAAGGACCTGGCGCAACTGGTCAACGACAAGGTCATGCTGATCAATACGATGAGCAACGAAAAGCTCGACGAAGCCGGCGTGCTGGAAAAATTCGGCGTGCCGCCGAACCGCATCATCGATTACCTGACCCTGATCGGCGACACCGTCGACAACGTGCCGGGCGTGAGCAAGTGCGGTCCGAAGACGGCCCTCAAATGGCTGGCCCTGCACGGCTCGCTCGACGGCGTGATCGAAAACGCGCACAGCATCGGCGGGGCGGTGGGCGAGAACCTGCGCACGGCCCTCGAATGGCTGCCGCAAGGGCGCCGGCTGATCACCGTGAAAACGGACTGCGACCTGGTCGGCCACATCGTCTCGATCGAGGAAAGCCTGGTCGGCCGTCCGGAAGACAAGGACGCGCTGCGCGACTTCTTCAGCCGCTACGGCTTCAAGACCATGCTGCGCGAGTTGCAGCAGGGCGGCACTGGCGGCGGCCCGGCGCTCAATTCGCCCGAAGGCGCGCAGGACACCCTGCCGGGCATGCCGATCATCAAGGGCGACTACGAACTGGTGACGACCTGGGAACAGCTCGACAAATGGCTGGCGCTGGCCGAGGCCGCCGCATTGACCTCGGTCGATACCGAAACGACGTCGCTCGACCCGATGACGGCGCAGATGGTCGGCATGTCGCTGTCGGTCGAAGCGGGCAAGGGCGCCTATATCCCGGTGGCGCACCGCTACGCCGGCGTGCCCGAGCAATTGCCGCGCGAAGAGGTGCTCGAGCGCATGCGCGGCTGGCTGGAGAACCCGGACAAGCCCAAGCTCGGCCAGAACCTGAAGTACGACATGCACATCTTTAACAACCATGGGATCACCTTGCAAGGCATCGTCCACGACACGCTGCTGCAATCCTATGTGTTCGAGTCGCACAAGCCGCACGACATGGACACGATGGCGCTGCGCCACCTCGGCTACACGACGATTCCTTTCGTGGACGTCTGCGGCAAGGGCGCCAACATGATCTGCTTCGACCAGGTCGAACTCCAGCGCGCGACGCAATACGCGGCCGAGGATTCCGATATCACGCTGCGCCTGCACCGGACCATGCTGCCGCACGTGGAAAAGGATGCCGGCCTGACCTACATCTACAGGCAGATCGAGCTGCCGACCCAGATCGTGCTGCAAAAGATCGAGCGCAACGGCGTCCTCATCGACGCTGCAAAACTGCAGGCGCAATCGCGCGAATTGGGCGCGCGCCTGATGGAACTCGAGCAGCAAGCCTATGCAATGGCGGGCGGTCCGTTCAACCTCGGCTCGCCGAAACAGATCGGCGAGATCTTCTTCGGCAAGCTGCAACTGCCCGTCATCAAGAAGACCGCCACCGGCGCGCCCTCGACCGACGAGGAAGTGCTGCAAAAGCTGGCCGAGGATTTCCCGCTGCCGAAGGTGCTGCTCGAGCACCGCGGCCTGTCGAAGCTGAAATCGACCTACACCGACAAGCTGCCGACGATGGTCAATGCCGGCACGGGCCGCGTGCACACCAACTACGCGCAAGCCGTGGCGATCACAGGGCGCCTGGCCTCGAACGACCCGAACCTGCAGAACATCCCGGTGCGCACCGCCGAAGGCCGCCGCATCCGCGAAGCGTTCGTCGCGCCGCCGGGCAGCGTGATCGTCTCGGCCGACTACTCGCAGATCGAGCTGCGCATCATGGCCCATATCTCGGGCGACGCGGCCATGCTGCGCGCCTTCGCCGAGGGCGAGGACATCCACCGCGCCACGGCCGCCGAAGTGTTCGGCGTCGCGCCCGACGAAGTCGACAACCAGCAGCGCAGCTATGCCAAGGCGATCAATTTTGGGCTGATCTACGGCATGAGCGCCTTTGGTCTCGCGGCGCGCCTCGGGATCGAGCGCGCCGCCGCCGCCAGCTACATCGACCGTTACTTCGCGCGCTTCTCGGGCGTCAAGCAGTACATGGACGAGACGCGCCTGGCGGCGAAAGCGCGCGGCTATGTCGAGACCGTGTTCGGGCGTCGCCTGTGGCTCCCCGAGATCAATTCCCCGAACGGCCCGCGCCGCGCCGGCGCCGAGCGGGCCGCGATCAACGCGCCGATGCAGGGCACGGCGGCCGACCTGATCAAGCTGGCGATGATCGCGGTGCAGGGCTGGCTGGAATCGGAGCGGCTGGCCACGCGCATGGTCATGCAGGTGCACGACGAACTGGTGCTGGAAGTGCCGCAGGCGGAACTGGAGCTGGTGAAGGCCAGGCTGCCCGAGCTGATGGCCGGCGTGGCCGCGTTGAAGGTGCCGCTGGTGGCCGAGACGGGAGTCGGCAGCAACTGGGAAGAGGCACATTGAGAGCCTGTCCGAACGGGCCGGCCCCATGGCGCCACCCGTGCGGTCGACGCCGGTGAAGTCGACAGCTGGTAAGTTGCGCCAAGCCAACAGTTAAACGGTTTAAATGTAATGAAACGTTTCAATGCGGCTGATCCAGCACAATGTTGCCCGCGGGAATGTTAATGTCCTTTCAGCGCCACCTGGCGAGCCTATTCTGAAAGGTCATCCATGCAATTTACTGCCATTCGTTCCCCTCTTCTCATCGGCGGCGTCGTCGTCGCCGCCACCCTCGGCGCCTGTGGCGGCGGGGGCGGCGACAGTGCGCCCGCACCCGCGCCGCTGGCGACCATGGGAACCTTGAGCGTGGCCATGACGGATGCGCCGGCCTGCGGCTTCGATGCCGTCAACGTCACCGTCGCCAAGGTGCGCGTCAACAAGAGCGCCACTGCCGGCGAGAGCGAAAGCGGCTGGGCCGACATCACGCTCGCCACGCCGAAAAAGGTCAACCTGCTCGATTTGACCAACGGCGTGCTCGAGACCCTGGGCCAGACCTCGCTCGAGGCCGGCCAGTACAACCAGCTGCGCCTGGTGCTCGACGCAAACGCGAGCGGCACTGCCAACACCGTCGTCGTCAGCGGCACCAAGACCGAACAGGCACTGGAAACCCCGAGCGCGGTGCAAAGCGGCATCAAGCTGGTCGGCGGTTTCACGGTCGAGGCCGGCAAGCGCGCGGACGTGGTCATCGACTTCGATGCCTGCAAGTCGGTAGTGTCGCGCGGCAGGGGCGCGTATGCGCTCAAGCCCGTGGTGAAAATGCTGCCGAGCGCGATCAACGGCATTTCGGGCGTCGTCAGCCCGACCCTGCTGGGCAGCAACGTGACCGTTTCGGCGCAGCAGAGCGGCAGCATCGTCAGCGCCACCACGCCGAACGCCACCACCGGCGAATTCCTGCTGTCGCGCCTGGCGCCGGGGAACTACGACGTCGTCATCACGGCCGACAACAGCGCCGCCGCCGTGATCGGCGCCGTGCCGGTCGCCTCGACCAGCAGCACCACCTCGCTCTCGACCGCGGCCGCGCCACTGCTGCTGTCGGCCAGCACGATGGGCAGCATCGGCGGCACGGTCACCATGACCCCGCCGAACGGCACGGAAGTGGCGTATGTGGCGGCCAAGCAGACCTTTGCCGCCGGTCCGACGGTGACGATCAAGTACCAGGGCGCCGACCTGAGCAGCGGCGCCTACACGATCGCCAGGCTGCCGCTCGCCACGCCGCAGTACGTTGCCTACAGCACCACCCGTCCGCTGGCCTTCGCCGCGGCCGCCGGCGTCACTGGCGGCACCTACCGCGTCGAAGCGTCGGCCACCGGGTATGCGAGCAAGGGCGTGGATGCGGTCAGCATCGCGACGCAGAACCAGACGGCGGTGAACTTCGCGCTGGCGCCGTAAAACGATCGGTCTGGCGCCCCGCGGGGGCGCCAGCCTACCGCTCCCGGGTGAAACAGCGGAGAGTTCGCCGCGGGCCGGCGCAAGGCCGGTCGAATCTGGGCTGGCGCGCCAGTCCGGGGATTGCCGCTCGATAGGACCTCAGCTTGAGCTTGTTTCTTTCCGCCATTAAAGACCTCGACTTTGAAAGGCGTATTCGGTAGAGTCTGAACCGTTGCGCGCGTCGTGCGCTCACCTTCTTCTGCCCACGCTTCTGGCATTTTCCAACCATGATGACGTATCAGACTTTCACGGCCGCGCAGAAGGCGCGGCCGGCATGCTAGTCGTACCGGCCCGCTCCGGGGCGCCGCGATGAGCATGCTGCGCCGTCTCGCCATCCTGCTGTGCAGTACCGATCCACGCCTGCACCGGATGCTCCAGTACTGGGCCGCGACCTGCGTGCTCTATTTCGTCTGCATCGGCTTGCTGTTGCAGCAGGTGAAACACGGCCTGAGCGATCCTGGCGCCACCCAGGGCCTGATGCTGTTCGGCGCCTGCGGCGCCGTCGCTTTCTATGTGCTGATCCGTCTCCACGCGCGCCTCAAGCTGGCGCCCGATCAGCTGGCCGTCGGGCAGGCCGTGTTCTCCCTCGTGTGCAGCGTCTGGGCCTACGCCATCTCCGGTCCGCTGCGCGCGGCCATGCTGACGATGACGGTGGTGATCATCGTGTTCTGCATGTTCGCCCTGCGCCCGCGCCAGACGCACCTGCTGTCGGCCTTTGCCATCCTCGGCATGGGCGCGGCGATGTGGTGGCTGCAGGCCCACGATCCCTTGCGTTTTCCGCCGGTGACCGAAGCGATCACCTTCGGCTACCTGGCCGGCGCGCTGATGTCGACGGCCCTGCTGAGCGGGGAGATGAGCAAGCTGCGCTCGCGCCTGAAGCACCAGAAGCGCGAACTGTCCGACGCGCTCGATACGATCCGGGTCCTGGCCACCGTCGACGAACTGACTTCGCTGGTCAACCGGCGCCACATGAACAGTGTGCTCGAGGCCGAAGAGCGGCGCCATGCGTCCGTGGCCGATACCTGCATCGCCCTGCTCGACATCGATTTTTTCAAACGGGTCAACGACCGTTACGGCCACGCGGCCGGCGACGCCGTGCTGCGCTGCTTCTCGGCCGCCGCGCGCGCCGCGCTGCGCGATAACGACGTGCTGGCGCGCTGGGGCGGCGAGGAATTCCTGCTCCTGCTGCCGGACATCGCCCCGGCCGATGCGCAGGCCGTGCTGGAACGCATGGCCGAGCGCGTGCGCGCGATGACCGTGCCGGGCCTCGACGGCAGCCGCATCAGCTTCTCGGCCGGCCTGGCCACGCGCCGCGCCGGCGAGCCCTGCGCCGAGGTCATCAGCCGCGCCGACAAGGCGCTGTACCTGGCGAAGGAAGCGGGGCGCGACCGGATCGTGGTGGCGTGAGCGCCTCAGGCGCCGAGCAGCTTGTCGTTCAATTTGCCGATCGCGTACAGGCGGATCAGGATGGCGAGCGGTCCGGGCAGGGGCACGCCCGCTTCGAAGCGGCTGCCGCTCGATTGGGTGACGCCGAAGCGGCTCCAGAATTTTTCCTGGCTTTCGCGCTTTTGTCCGCGCAGCTGGCGGATCGCCTGCGCCGTCAGTGGAGATGCCGGTGCCGGCGCGCCGCTCCCGGCGCGTGACGCTTTGTCGTTGGGTGTGTTCGAAGCCTGGTGCATGTGAATCCGTCATCGGTATGGATCGACTCCGCCGCGGCAGCGGCCGGGTAGAGAGCGCCATCCATCGTAAACCGGATGAAGGGCTTCAATCCTATCGGAATGTCACACTTGCGGATCAAGCATGCCTAACAAAACCTTTTACTTGCTTTGGTGGCAACATATTCGTACACTGAGCCATACCGACCGTCCGCTATCGGCCAGAAGCAGACCAAAACTCACGCAAGGAATTGTGCAATGCCCCAACTCTTTGAGCAAGACCGTCTGGACGTCTGGTACGACGGTTCTGCGGTGTGCGTTATCGCCGTTGGTTCGCATGGAGATCCGTTAGATCTTTCCGAAAGCGAAGTCGAAGCCCTGATCGTGAAGTTGCAGGAATCGCTAGAAAAAGCGCGTTCTTAAACCTGTGGTCTGGACGTCTGTATATGGACTCCTCCTCGTTTGCAAACAATCCGTCGTCAGGCTGTGAGGTACGACTGCTCACGT